>JAAURS010000065.1 GCA_012032135.1 Acaryochloridaceae cyanobacterium RU_4_10
TTTTCCAATTTCTATCAAGAAAAGTTCTGGGAGTTGTTGATAACTTTCTTGAAATTTCTGCAGGTAATTGTCCCAATCCAAATTTGCAGTTTCCCAGACTACTGAAAAACCTTGAGAAACAAGGGCATGGTTCCACACTCGCCCCTGCTTGAGAAACGGTTGTACCATTAAAACTATTTTACGAGTTCTTCTCACAATGAACGCATTCTTTTAGATTAATTCGAACGGGAAGAATTTGGGCGATCGCAACGTCCTAACCCAGCCTTAGCAATGCATACTCGCAACGATCGAGTATAAAGATTGAAGGTTCCCTTATGGCAAGATAGTGCTTGCAGCCATGTTACCTGTATGCATGATTTTGTCAACCGTGTGGTTATCAAAGCTGAATATTTTAGAACAACTAAACCGTCAAACCACAAACTAGTCAGCGCCTTGCATTGTGAGCCACCCAAAAACTTGCTCGGCGGTCAGTTCTAAAGGAATGGTTGCAAGGATGGGAATGCGATCGCCCCCCTGACACAGCACAGGCTGTTGCCCTGGCTGAAATACAAGAATACTGGAATCATCAGGATCGACAAACCAACCCAAACGGCTGCCATACTTCAAGCAATGCAAAATATTGCCAATTACCTTATTTGGCTTTTGTTCTGGAGATAAAATTTCAATTGTCCAGTCTGGAGCAATCTCAAAGTTGTCAGGAACTTCGCCCACTGCTGTAAAAGGAATATTTTGCCATTGTAAGACGACAACATCAGGAACGATGGAACGTCCTCCGAACGTACACCGTAGTTCTGGAAAGGCATAGGCGACTTTAGCATCTTCAGTCCTCTGATTAATGACACCGCACAATTTTCCCTGCAATCGGCTATGTCTTCCCTTCGGCATTGGCTTTTGGATAATTTCTCCGTCAATAAATTCGCTGGCGGGCTTCGTCTCTGGGCGCTCTAGAAACGAAGTGAGGGTAATGGGTTTTGCAAGGGTAAACGTCATCTAATCAGACCCACTATTCCAAACCGATTCCCAATCCGAGCAACTCTGCCCTTCCACACCATAGGGATGCATCGCACAAACCAGTAGGTTTCCACCATAGTTTTCACCGTGATAGTTGCTGCATCCCACGCAAGCTGGATGTTCCTGAAGCGCAGGAGAAACCGTATTCACCAACGGGCGACTCGTGGTCACAATCATGTCATCCATCTCATCTAGCCAGTCAAAAACTGGTTCCAGACAAGCATCTACCGTTGTCTCAAACTCAACAATGACGTCTTCTAAATCTTGGAAAAACTCTTCGCAACCTTGATAAACAAGATCGCCCATCCATTCAAATGCCTGAAAAATTGATTTATTGAAGTCATTCATTACAAATACCCAATCTGTATTGAGCGCGAACCGTAAAAACATTACCGCTCGTAAATTTTGTAAGCTTATGAATCAGAAGGATCCACATCCTCAATCGAGAGAATTTCTATTTTTTGTGGCTTGTCTGCCTCATTCGTAGAGGTTGATGAACTTGGATTTTGGGCAACAAATGTATTAAAAAATCGAGTTGCTTCTTCCGTCGTATCCTCACCGCGACGAATCAAATCGTCTGCTAATTCCTGAGCTTTATTTTGAATGTCTCCAACTTGTTCGCCTGCATAAGAAGCCAAACCAACGCCTAGATAAAAAGCTTTCTTTAAAGAATCTGTTAAATTTTCCATGTGCTCGCTCAAACCCTCTAAAAATTGCTGTAAAGTACTGGATTTGGGACACTGAGGGGCTTAAAATCACAGACGTCGTTATAAAAAAGCTCGACGGCTGAGTGTAGCGGTTCAGAGCCAGCTTTAATATGAAGCGACCCGGAGTCCACGCCTGTCACAAGCATCCCGTATTGCTGCTACCTTCCGGTCCTGACAAGGTTGAGGCGTTGTAACTGCATGGGTCCGAGTCTAGTCGTAGTGTAACACTGTTCCTTCCAGATCGCGAGACTCCCACTCGGTTGGAGTTCACTTTTTTGACGAATTGCATCTATGCCTGGGGGATCGGCATTAGGAGAGCGCAGCGGTGATAGAATGCCAGAATTCAAGGTTTGTCTTAGGGGAATCAACGTGGTTCAAACTCCATTGCCACCCTCCATTCCTGTCAGTTTGCTGGATGAGCTGCAACAGGATTTCACTCAGTGGCTGAATCAATTGGCAGATAGTGTAATTGCTGGTCAACGCTTAGACCGTGAAACTGCTCTAAAGCTCACCCAAATTGAAGGTCAGGACAACATCTTGCGGCTATGCGAAGCCGCCGATCGCGTCAGACAAGCCTGCTGCGGTAACGTCGTCGATCTTTGCAGCATTGTCAACGTGAAATCCGGCAATTGCTCAGAAAATTGTTGCTTTTGCGCCCAATCCGCCCACCATCCCAGCAACGATTCCCCCATTTACGGTCTGAAATCCCAAGAAGAGATTTTGGCCCAAGCAAAAGCCGCCCAGGAAGCTGGAGCGCGACGCTTTTGTTTGGTCAGCCAGGGACGCGGTCCAAAATATGCCAGTGCAAAATCCACAGAGTTCGAACAAATTCTTGAGACCGTTCGCAATATTATTGCAGAAACCTCCATCAAGCCCTGCTGTGCCCTAGGTGAAGTGACTGCCCAACAAGCCGAAGCACTCCGCGAAGCCGGAGTGACGCGCTACAACCACAATCTTGAGAGTTCGGAACGGTTTTTTCCTAATGTTGCCACCACCCATACCTGGCGCGATCGCGTTGAAACCATCCGCAATTTGAAATCAGCGGGGATTCAAGCCTGCACGGGTGGCATTATGGGCCTGGGTGAAACCTGGGAAGATCGGGTAGATATGGCCCTTTCTTTACGGGATCTAGAAGTGGAATCCGTCCCGTTGAATTTACTCAACCCTCGCTCCGGCACACCTTTGGGCGACAACAATAAACTAGAACCGTATGATGCTTTGAAGGCGATCGCCCTCTTCCGCATGATCTTGCCCCACCAAATTCTGCGATATGCCGGAGGTCGTGAAGCCGTCATGGGTGAATTACAATCCCTCGGCCTCAAAGCGGGCATTAATGCGATGTTAGTCGGCCATTATTTAACCACCCTAGGTCAACCGCCAGAGCAAGACCATGAAATGCTTGCATCCCTTGGTCTAGAAGGTGGAGAAGCCCCCATTCCTGGAGAGTATGCCGTCCTGTGACCCCAGCTATGAAGGACAACAAAACGCTATCGCCACTGGATAAAGCCCTGTGGGCCGTCATCGGTTTGCTGTTGACGATTAGCGGTGTCTTCATTGAGGTGGCTATTCCCGTGCCCCCGCTAGCTTGGCCCATTGATTGGAGCCATGTCCCCACCTATTCCCTAGGCGTAACGTTGCAGATTGGGGCCATTTTGCTGGTGGGCTGTATGGCAGGACGCAATGCGGCGGCGTTGTCCCAAATTGCCTACTTGATTTTAGGGTTGAGCGGGTTTCAGATTTTTGCTCAAGGTGGCGGATTGGGGTATCTCAAAGAACCCACCTTTGGGTACCTTTTAGGGTTTCTGCCAGGAGCTTGGATCTGCGGTCATATTGCTTTTCGGCAATACAGACGGCTGGACAATCTTATTATGAGCTGCTTGTGGGGACTGGGAGCCATCCATGTTGTTGGCTTAGTCTATCTAACGGTGCTATCTATTTTTAGAATCTCTTCTGCCAATTGGTGGGAAGCCGTTCTGCGCTACTCCATTATTCCCTTGCCGGGGCAATTTATCATTGTTTGTACTGTAGCGGCAGTTGCTTATTTGATGCGTATCTTGCTGTTTTATTAGCAAGACCTTACACGGATTGGGCTATGAAGTTAAAGAAAAATCCAATGTTTTGGCTCTCTGCTGTTCTCAGCTTTTTACTCGATCGCCTTTCGAAGCAATGGATTGTGGATCGTTTTCAGCTCACCAGTCCGCCTCAATCCATAGCCCTGTGGAAGGATGTCTTTCATATTACCTATGTCACCAACCGTGGGGCAGCATTTAGCCTATTTCAAGGGGAAGGCTGGCTCCGCTGGCTTTCATTAGTCGTCACTCTAGGGTTGATTTACTACGGCTTATTTGGATCTCCCCTCAGGCTTTGGGAACAGGCGGGGTATGGTTTTTTGCTGGGAGGTGCTGCTGGAAATGGCGTAGACCGAATGTTAACGGGTCAGGTGGTTGATTTTTTGGATTTTCGACTCATTCATTTCCCTGTATTTAATCTCGCAGATATTGCCATTAATATTGGGTTGGCTTGCTTGTTTGTATCGCTATGGATCGCTCGAAAACCAGATCCCAAACCGACTGCCCTCAGCGATCGTGCAGATGGACGGACTGAATAGGAGGATACAATCATGGCAGTGGTTGAGAGCAGATTGGGCAGAGCGACGGCCTTTAATAGTTTTTTTGGCCCCGTTAACTTTGAGCCGGGGATCAATACCCATATTCACGATCGTCTTTGGAAAAATTTGAAGACTAATAATCCTGACGTTCAATCCCTCCTCAAAAAGGGCATGTTGGTGGAGGTAAGCGAGACAGGATCGCAATTTAAGGATTAAGGAAATAAGTCACTTGCTTTTTAAGCCAGTCTTTAATCTTTATTGAGGCGATCGTAAAAGTGCTTAAGATTGGCAAAGTTTCTCGAAACGCAGAAGAAAAACTTTAAAGTTCTAGGATATTGACTCAATGTTAAAGATCGCGAGACTCAGTACGGGTAAATCTCTAGCACTTTCTTTATTAGCCGCAGTAGGGTTGACGTTCACCGCAAACCTACTACTCCAATCATTTTCCACCACCACTTGGGCCAGACCCAAACTTCAACGGCAAACCGATCGATTGCAAGGGTTGGGAAATTTACGGAAAACTGCTCTGAACTTAGCAAACCGAGACCGGCGCAAACTGGGCCTTTCAGCGCTCACCGCAGATCCCCTTCTCCATAAAGTTGCCCAACTCTACGCTGAAGATATGTTGCGGCGCAATTACTTCAGTCACTACAACCCAGAAGGCAAAACCGTGGTAGATCGTTATGCAGCTTTAGGCGGACAAGGAACGCCCGGAGAGAACCTTGCGATCCTGCAACATCCCCCCGCAGCCTTTGTTCCGCCCAATGCTAGTTTGCTTGCATTCTTCGAACAAGGCTGGATGGGTAGCCCAACCCATCGTCCCAATCTGGTCAACCCAAAAGCGACTCGCTTTGGGTTTGGGATTGCCGGAAATAGCGATCGCATCTATGCAGTACAAACGTTTGGGATTTAGCCCATACCATACCCTGCATTCATCCAAACGACTAACGTTCTTCGCAAGCTTCTAGCCCACTCTTGCCAAGGGGTTTAATCTAAGTAGCGAAAGTTGGCCAAACTTCTCATAAAATCAAACCAGACTGGGGACACCCAGCAGAGAACCCTGAGGTTGAATCCGCTCCACGCGAGCCCCTAACCCTCTTAACTTCGCCTCAATATTCTCATAGCCTCTATCTAAATACTGAAGTCCTGAAATAGTGGTTTGTCCTTCCGCCGCAAGTGCAGCGACTACCAACGCAGCAGATGCTCTCAGATCCGTCCCAGCCACAGGCGCACCAGACAAGAACGGAACGCCTCGAACCACAGCATGGTTGCCCTTGACCTTAATGTGAGCCCCCATCCGAATCAGTTCGGGTACGTGTCCCAATCGATTTTCATACACTGTTTCTGTAATCACACTGTTGCCTTCACACAGGGTTAATAGCGACATGAACAACGCTTGCATGTCCGTTGGAAAGCCTGGATAAGGGAGGGTTTCAATATCTGTACCGCGATGAATTAAACCTGGAATGACTCTCAAAACATCTCGATCTTCTTGGACGACCCGCACGCCACTTCTTTAGCTTGGCAATCACAGCCGTTAAATGTTCTGGAATCACTGGAGATAAGGTAATTTCAGATTGGGTAATGGCCCCAGCCATTAAAAAGGTTCCAGCTTCAATTCGGTCTGGGATGATGCTGTATTCCACACCGTGCATTTTGGTCACACCTTCGATCGCGATCGTGTTGGTGCCAGCCCCGTGAATCTGCGCGCCCATCGCATTGCAGAAATTCGCTAGATCGATGACTTCAGGCTCTTGGGCTGCATTCTCTATAATCGTTTCGCCATCCGCCAAGGCAGCAGCCATCATCAAGGTTTCCGTAGCTCCTACACTGGGATAGTCCAGGTAGATGTGGGCTCCTTTCAACCGCTTTGCAAACGCATGGACGATACCGTGTTCGATGTAGACCTCAGCTCCCATTTGCTGGAGTCCACGGACGTGAATCTCTACAGGACGCGCACCGATCGCGCAACCACCCGGAAGAGGCATCTTAGCGGACCCCGTCCGAGCCAACAGCGGTCCAAGGGCAAAAAAACTGGCTCGCAACTGACTGACCAGCTCGTAGGGAGCCTCTGTCTTAGTGATATGGCTGGCATCAATGGTGAGGGTATCTCGGTCAACGCTGGTTTTGACCCCAAGTGCCGATAGAATTTGTCCCATTCCAGAAATATCAGCCAGCGCAGGGACATTTCGAAATTGACAAGCATCTGAAGCCAGCAAGGCTCCTGTCATCAACACCAAAGCCGAGTTCTTTGCGCCACTAATATGGACATGTCCCTTTAGCGAAGATCGACCCCAAATTTGGAGGACAGGCTTTTCTTCCTGAAGGGAGGTCGTATCATTCGGTAAGCTTTGAGAGAGAGTCATCGTTCCGTCCTCCAACACCTAATATTTGCTCTGAAAAGCAAAGGATGGTCTAGATTTTACCTGAAAGCGTAAAATTTGCATCACTAGAATATTCTGATTTCTTAAGTACTTGTGTGATTTTCCCTATGACTTCTGCTAAACTTCGCCGCCCTCGATTCCTTAAAACCCTTGGCCAGTCTGGATTATCTACTCAATTTATGGCCTTGGGAATTGTGATGACCGCGCTATATATTTTGGCAGCGGTATTGTCACCGGGGCTTCAGTCTATGGGAATACTGCAAAACCCCACTGAATTTTTAAGTAATCCAATTCACGATCCACCATCGGCTGCCCACTGGTTTGGCACCGATGTGCAGGGGTATGACGTATTCTCTAGGACGATGTTTGGATCTCAAGCTGCGCTCCAGGTTGTCGTGGTGGCGACGTTGTTCAGTCTGGTTATTGGGGTACCGTTGGGTCTCTTTAGCGGGTATTTGGGCGGAAAGTTAGACCGCATTCTGTTGTTTCTGATGGATACAATCTATACGTTGCCTGGATTATTGCTGTCAGTGACAGTTGCCTTTGTAGTGGGACGCGGGGTTCTCAATGCGGCGATCGCTTTAAGTGTGGCCTACGTGCCGCAATATTACCGCGTGGTACGCAATCATACAGTCAGCGTCAAGACCGAATTATTTGTAGAGGCGGCGCAGGCGACAGGAGCGTCTCCGTGGCGAGTATTGACTCGATACCTGTTATTAAACGTTATCCAGAGTGTACCCGTATTATTCACATTAAATGCAGCCGATGCAATTTTGACCTTGGCAGGGTTGGGATTTTTGGGACTGGGCTTGCCGGAAGAAGTCCCAGAATGGGGCCACGAACTCCGGCAGGCATTGAGCGGACTATCAACGGGTGGAATCTGGTGGACTGCACTCTTTCCAGGCTTGGCCATGACTTTATTGGTCGTGGGTTTGTCTTTGATTGGCGAGGGGCTGAATGAATTGATTAACCCATTGTTGCGTCGGGACAGTTGGAACAAAAATTAATTCCCCACAAAACTGAGGACTCCTGCTATGATAGTGAAGGCTCATTCAGGGGCGAATGGCGGAATTGGTAGACGCACCACACTCAAAATGTGGCGACTTCGGTCGTGGGAGTTCGAGTCTCCCCTCGCCCATTGCACTTAAATAAACCGATGCATTGGGCAGATAGTTTTTCTGCTCCTAATCTTATTGATTTAATATAAAAAGCATTTGTTGTTGAAATTACCGCTATTGCAAGCTTCGGTTCTTTCTCCCGAACATTGGCCGTTTGGTCTAGATTGGCTGCCACAGGCTGCTTATTTGGTGGGGGGATGCGTTCGAGATGCGTTGTTGGAGTATTCGTCTCCCTACCTCGATTTAGATTTTGTATTGCCGCAACAAACGGTACAGACGGCCAACGCGATCGCCTGTCACTACCGTGCAGGGTTTGTGGTGCTGGATGAAGAACGCCAGATCGCACGGGTGGTGTTTGATGGGGCCACGGCTGATTTTGCCCTTCAAGTCGGGGCAACCCTGTTGGATGACTTACACCGACGGGATTTTACGATCAATGCGATCGCCTATTCTCCTCACACTCAAACGTTAGTCGATCCCTTAGGGGGCCAACGGGACTTGGAACAACGGGTGTTGCGGATGGTCTCCGTTGAGAATTTGGCAGACGATCCATTGCGGTTGCTGCGGGCCTACCGACAAGCCGCTCAACTCGATTTTTCTATTGATGCAGAGACTCGTCTGCAATTGCGTCGGTTAGCTCCGTTGCTATCTAGGGTTGCCCCAGAACGAATTCGGACGGAACTCAGCTATTTGTTGAGCCATACGGCGGGAAGCCAGTGGCTGAAAACGCTATGGCAAGATGGGCTACTGCAATCCTCTTTTGGCGGTGCGACCGATCGAGGGTTAGATCTGATTGCAGAAATGGATCGGGTTGAGATAGAGGTCACGGCGCGTTGGCCTCAATTAGAGTCTTTGCTGCATAAGACCTTGAGCGATCGCCCCAAAAGTGGAGAGGGGGTACGGCGAACGTTTTTTGCGACGGCAAAATTGGTGGGATTGGTCGATCTAGACCCTAATGTTGCCAGACAAAACCTTCAGGAAATGAAGTACAGCAAGGCAGAAATTAACCTAGTGGGTACTATCCTTCAAGGGTTAGCCCAACTGAGTGCCGATCTTCGTCAGGGGCCATTGAGTCGGCGGCAGCAATATCTTTTGTTTCGGATGGCGCGCGAGGGCGTTTCCAGCGTTAGGAGTGGTGGCGATCGCTTCGGGCTTATCCCTAGAGTCTCTGGCACCTCTCGTGGAGGAATTTCTGAACGCTCGCAGCGCGATCGCGCATCCTAAACCGCTCGTGAGCGGCCAAAATCTGATGAACTCCCTTCAAATCGAACCTGGACCGATCGTCGGGCAACTGCTATCTGCCCTAGAACTCGCTCGAGCGGAGGGCTGTATTGATACCCCAGAAACTGCTCTCGCGTTCGCGCAACAGTGGATGGGCGCTCGCTCAACAACAGGGCATTCTGGGCATGTCCAGAATTATAAAAATGGTTGCCAATGGCACAATAAAGAATGAGCGACTGATTAGAATAGCTGGAATACCATACTGCGACTAGGAAAAACGTCATGGCACTCATCGTTCAAAAATACGGTGGTACTTCAGTGGGATCGGCGGAGCGAATTAAACTCGTGGCCGAACGGGTCAAACAAACCGTTGCGGAAGGCAACTCACTGGTGGTAGTGGTGTCTGCCATGGCCAAGGAAACCGATAAGCTTGTAAAGCTAGCCCATGATGTTTCTAGCAATCCCTGTCGCAGAGAAATGGATATGTTGCTCTCTACGGGAGAGCAGGTTTCCATTGCACTGTTGAGTATGGCCCTTCAGGATATGGGTCAACCTGCCATCTCCCTGACAGGCGCTCAAGTGGGCATTGAAACCGAACCCGCCCACACCCGCGCCCGAATTTTAAACATCCAAACCGAACGCCTCAGCCGTCACCTCGCGGAAGGGAAAGTCGTGGTTGTTGCAGGTTTTCAAGGCATTACCAATAGTGGAGATTTAGAAGTTACGACCCTTGGCCGGGGCGGATCCGACACCTCTGCGGTCGCGCTGGCTGCTGCCCTCAAAGCCGACCTCTGCGAAATCTATACCGATGTGCCAGGGGTTTTCACCACGGATCCAAGGTTGGTTGCCAATGCAAGTCTGTTGGATGAAATCACCTGCGATGAGATGTTGGAGTTAGCCAGCTTGGGGGCTAAGGTACTCCATCCCAGGGCGGTGGAAATTGCCCGCAACTACGGCGTACAGATGGTCGTGAAATCGAGCTGGACGAATGAACCCGGAACCAAAGTCATTGCCCCTGGTGTTGCCCCTCGCCCTTTGCAAAACCTAGAGTTAGGACGTCCGGTGGATGCCGTACATTTTGATCTAGACCAAGCTAAAGTCGCATTACTGCGGGCAGAGGATCGCCCTGGCATTGCCGCCTCTCTGTTTGGTGAATTATCAAAACAGCAAGTGGATGTGGATTTAATCATTCAATCTATTCACGACGGCAGCACTAACGATATTGCCTTTACCGTAGACCGCGCTTCTCTCAATCATGCGGAAGCCGTGTCCACTGCCCTTGGCCCTACGCTGCAAAAACATCGCGGGTCTAGGGTGGAGCAAACTGAGGTGATGGTAGACCCTGAAATTGTCAAGGTCAGCATTGTCGGGGCTGGGATGATTGGCCGACCCGGCATTGCCGCACAGATGTTTCACACTTTGGCGGATGCAAAAATTAACCTGCAAATGATTTCCACGTCAGAAGTAAATGTGAGCTGTACGATCGCCGCCAAAGACTGCGATCGCGCTATTGCCGTCCTGTGCGAGCAGTTTGAAGTTGATAGCTCTCCAGCGCCTACCAATGCCATTGGGCCAAACTGCCCTCCCGTCCGAGGGGTTGCCCTAGATCTCAAACAAGCTCGATTAGCCATCCGTCACATTCCAGATCGACCTGGAATGGCAGCCCATATTTTTCAAACTTTAGCGACGGCAAACATCTGCGTGGACATGATCATTCAGTCCCAGCGATCGCGTCTTAACAACGGGCAGATGACTCGAGATATTGCCTTTACCGTGCCGCAAATGGATATGGACACCGCCCTAAAACTACTGAAAGAGATTTCGCAGTCCTTAGGCGATGCAGAGGTCACTGCTGAGCCCAATGTGGCAAAAGTCAGCATTGTAGGAATTGGAATGTTAGGTCGTCCCGGCGTTGCTGCCCAAATGTTTGAAGCGATGGCGGATAAAGGCATCAACATTCAAATGATTGCCACCTCTGAAATTCGGGTCAGTTGCGTGGTTGCCGAAAACCAAGGCGCTGAAGCCCTACAGGCAGTCCATCAAGTCTTCGAACTCGGACAAACCCATCAGATCGAAATTCCCGCGCGCTAGATCGGCACGTAAGACTTAAGGACATTCAGGGTAATCTCCCTAGAGCCAGACTTAAAATACATAAAGTTTTCCTTAAGGAAGGCACAAATCACCACGACCTATGCTATCTTCTGTTGACTGGCGAGTTTGATAGAATAATGCTGTGGTTTTCTGCTTTGTCAGGAATAATTGCAGCAATCCGAAGTAACTCTTAAGAATACTCAAAAAGTTTCTTTCTGGGCTTATCTTTTTTTCATCTACTCTTGCCCCATATTTTTTCTAGGAAAGTCAAAGTTCCGTATTTTTATGGATGTCACGACCCTAGAAAATCTGTTAAACCCATTAAGCATAAGCCCAATTAACTGACTTGTTCGCTTTCGCTCCTCTAGTTTCCACTCATCTGCGATCTTGAACGTCCACCTCTGAGTACCACTAGAATTTTCAAAGTCTCTTTAAGTAAACATTTAGTTTGGGCTTGTTTCAGATTCTCACCACCCACTGAATACAAGCAAATTTAATTGAGGGGGAAACACATGATCGCCACAACACAAAATAGACTACTTAGATTTCTCAAGGACGAGTTATTGTTACCCAGTGACTCTATTGAGCTAGCACTGCGTCATGGAGAGCAAAACCCAGGCCCTCTCCCCATCATTCTTTGGCAATACGGGCTGATCACGTTAGAGCAACTCAGCAGAATTTATGATTGGCTAGAAACGGTTTAACGCAAATACCCCCTCGTTACAATACTAAAAACTCCCGAGACTTATTGAATCTCGGGAGTTTCTTTATTTTGTGGGTACCGTCGGCCTCAATGTTTTACCAATGGGTTGCAACGTACTCAGCCAAATCTAATACCCGTTGGCTGTAGCCCCATTCATTGTCATACCAGGCCACAACCTTCACCATGTTGCCACCCATCACCATTGTGAGGGCTGCATCAATAATGGAAGAAGCGTCGTGTCCTTTGTAATCGCTAGAGACCAGCTCGATATCGCTGTAGTGAAGAATGCCTTTCATGGGGCCTTCAGCGGCTGTTTTCAGGGCTTGGTTCACTTGCTCCGCGATCGTGGGCTTTTCTACCATCGCCACAAAATCCACAACAGAAACATTAGGGGTGGGCACCCGCAGTGCAATCCCGTTGAGCTTGCCTTGCAGGGCAGGAATGACAAGACCGACGGCTTTAGCAGCACCCGTTGAAGTGGGAACAATGTTCACAGCCGCAGCCCGCGCCCGACGAAGGTCGCGGTGGCTGGCATCCAGAATCCGTTGGTCGCCCGTGTAACTGTGGGTGGTGGTCATCATCCCTTGAATAATGCCAAATTGCTCGTGGAGCACTTTCACCACGGGAGCCAAACAGTTAGTGGTACAGCTTGCATTACTAATAATGGTTTCGCTGGCGTTGTAATCTTGGTGGTTGACCCCAACCACATACATGGGAACAGAACCCTTTCCTGGAGCAGTGATCAAAACTTTTTTAGCACCCGCGTTAACGTGCTTGCCCGCGCCTTCTTTGGAAATAAAGACCCCTGTAGATTCAATGATGAGGTCAACATTCCAGTCGCGCCAAGGCAGATTTTCAGGGTTGCGATCGGAGACGCACTTAACCGTATGACCGTTGGCCGTAATGGAATTGTCGTCGGCACTGATGTCTGCTTGGAGCACGCCCAACATGGAATCGTATCTCAGCAAATGGGCGTTGGTTCTAGGATCGGACGTATCATTAATCGCAACGATCTCAAGATTGCTGCTTGGTCGCTGCAACCAGCACCGCATGAAGTTACGTCCGATGCGTCCAAACCCGTTGATCGCTACTCTAATCACTGCGTCCTACCCTCTTATTAAAACTAACTCAACACATCAGCCAGTCATGACCCTCACGATCATATCGTAGAAGGTTACCCAAGTTGAATCAGCTTGCAAGTCAACATCAAAAATCCATCAAGAATCGCCTTGGGGATACTCTTCCCAAAGGGTGGTGGTTTGTCTCAGGCTGCTGAAGTTACCGTTGCCCAAAATTAAATGGTCGAGCAAGGGAATGCCTAAAAGTTGAGCCCCAGACAAAAGTTGGCGGGTTAAAGCAATGTCTTCAGGACTGGCATCGAGTTGGCCGGAGGGATGGTTGTGGGCCACGATGACGCGGGTGGCCCCTTGACGGATAACTTCGCGAAAAATATCGCGGGGATGGGCGATCGTTTCGGTGGCGGTGCCGATACTAATAATTTGTGTGCTGAGCAGGCGATGTTTGACATCCAGCAATAAAACGGCAAACCGTTCCTGGGACTGCCACATGAGTTGGTTCGCTAGAAGTGCCGCAGCCGTTTCGGGATTTTCTATGACGGTTGGGGCATCGGGGAGAGAACTGAAAGCCCGTTTCCCGAGTTCGATCGCAGCAACAATTGTGGTGGCTTTAGCAGGACCAATCCCTGGCACTTTCATGAGTTCGGCAACGTGAATATCGCGCAATACGCTCAAGGAATTGCGCTGGTGCTGGCTGAGTTGTTGTAACAGGTATTGCCCCAGCCCGACAGCGGAGAGTTTGCCTGGACCTTGGCCCGTCCCCAGCAAAATGGCGATGAGTTCGGCATCGGTCAGGCTATGGGATCCGCGCTCTATGAGTCGTTCGCGGGGGCGATCGCTAACAGGCAAGTCTGCAACTCTAAGGGTGTACATCTAAAAGGGTTCAGTCGGGTTAACCTTAACGTCCCCATCTGACCGATGCATTCCATCGTCTTGTAACGGAATGTTACATCTTCCGCTGAAGTGGGTGCGTTTTTCGGGGGGCAGGGGGTTGGGGGAGCAAACCCGTCTGACAGTCTGCCAACCAATCTTGGATAGCTTGGGCGACGCTGCCATCACTACTATTGCGCGGTGGAGAGGTAGGGCGTTGAGCCGCTGGATATGGCCCAAGGGTGGAATACATCATGACAAACCGCCAATCCTGAGGGGTCTGGATCAAAAAGATCCAATGGTATTCCTGAAGGTACGTCATGCGATCGCGATCGTAGCGGCGGATCAGCGTTGTAAAGAAGACTTGTTGGGTGGTTTGAGGGATAGAAAGAGAGGGATTCAGCGACAGGGGGAGAGGCTCAAATTCGGGTTGTGCTGCTAGAACCGCATAGCTTTTTGTAATCCCGGCACGGGTGCGAACCCGATTGATGTAACTGGGCAAATCTGGAAGCATCCGCTCTATCAGCTTGGTTAATTCTTTGGGACATTGCTGAAGGGTTGGGGCTGAGGTTTGTTGGGGCGGAACGAGCGGGGCTGCAACCGTTGGAGAAGCGGTCCAAATCAAGATTGGAATCAGCAGTAGTCCAGTGCGGATTGTCTGCTGCATAGACTAAAAATCATCCCAGGACTCGTCCCTCCAATTATGGCAGGTCGGCGGAATGTTGAAAGATTCTACAACGGTCACTCCGTATCCCACGGCGCAGGAGGATCGGCTGCGCGAGGCATGGGGGATCGATCGCTGGGGCGGAGAGAGGGGACTAATTCTAATTGCCGTTGCTGGGGTTTGGATGGGGGTTGAGGTTGTCGCCGCCGAACGACATTTTCTTCCGTGGTATCTTCCGCAATGACTTCATAAAGGAGGGCCAACTTACTGGCATCATTGCCCTTCCGCAAGACTCGTCCCAAGCGCTGAATGTATTCCCTTGTCGAACCCGTGCCGGACAAAACAATGGCAATGCGCGCGGCGGGCACATCAACCCCTTCATTTAAAACCCGCGAGGCCACAAGGGTGGGATATTCACCAGACCTAAATTTATTGAGAATCTCGTGGCGTTCTTTGACGGGGGTTTGATGGGTGATGGCAGGGATCAAAAAGTCTTGGGAAATGCGGTAGACGGTGGCGTTGTCGTCCGTAAAAATTAAGGTTTGCTCTGGGTAGTGTTGGGCTAAGAGATCGGTCAAAACCCTCAACTTCCCCTCGGTTCCAAAGGCGATCGCTCTGGCTTCCCGATGGGCCAACATCGCGCGTCGTCCGGCTTTAGATCGGGCGCTTTCGCGGACAAACCGCTGCCAACCTTGAAGGCTGCCCAGGATAATGTTTTGATCTTGAAGGAATGCATTGCGGGTTTGGATCAGTTCGTTGTAGCGGTCGCGTTCTGTCTGAGACAGCTTGACGCGGATTTGGGCCGTTTTGTGTTCTGCTAATGCAATCCCAGATAATTCTTCGGGGGGATTTGCGATAGATTTCCGGTCCAATCAAATACTCCAAATCCGCATGTTTGCCATCGGTGCGCTCGGGCGTTGCAGAGAGACCGAGGCGATAGGGTGCGATCGCATATTCGGCAATGACCCGATTGAAGTCGCTGGGTAAGTGGTGGCATTCATCAAAAATCAACAGGCCGTAGAGATTGCCCAGGTTTTCGGCATGGATGGCAGCACTGTCGTAAGTGGAAACTAGAATGGGCGTGCGATCGTGGGAGCCACCCCCCAGTAAACCAATTTCTACTTCAGGGAAAGCCGCCAGTAAGTGGGCATACCATTGGTGCATCAAGTCCAAGGTAGGGACCAGGATCAACGTACTGCGCTGAATAGACTGCATCACCATCTGGGCCAGATAGGTTTTTCCAGCAGCAGTGGGCAAAACCACTACTCCAGTTTTTCCAGCCTTTTGCCAGGTTTCTAACGCTTCCTGCTGATGAAGATAGGGCGTCATCTCCATGCGGGAAACCAAAGTTAATTCTTTATAGGCACGGGCGCGATCGACAATTTCTGTATTAGCCCGATGCAGCGTACCGATCAACCCACGGTACTGAATGGCAGGGACCCGAAACTTTTCAATGCGATCGTCCCAAGTGGCATAGTCCAGCCAATCCTTACCCCGTGGGGGCGGATGCAAAATTAATGTCCCGCGATCGTAGGAGAGGTTGGGAAGACGAGCCATAGCAAAACGGTCGGTTGAGTTCCCCTTATTGTCGCTGATGGAGGAACCCGATCGAACCGTTAACAGCCCAACTCTTGCGATCGCTGATGGGCCGCTCGTACCGCTTGAATCAACGCAGACCGAAATCCTGAGGCTTCCAGACTGGCAACCCCCGCGATCGTCGTGCCGCCGGGACTCGTTACTTGGTCTTTCAAAAGTGCCGGATGCAAATCCTTTTGGACCATAAGTTCCGTCGTACCGCGAACGGTCTGAAGGGCAAGCTTAGCCGCAACTGCCCTAGGTAATCCCACCGCAACTCCACCGTCCGTCAGGGCTTCTATGCGATCGCCACAAAAGCGGGACCCGAACCCGAAAGTCCCGTGACGGCATCCATCCATTGCTCGGGAACCACGATCGTTTCGCCCACGGCAGTAAAAATCTTTTCAGCAATCTCGAGATGATGGGGTAAGGCGTGGCTCCCTGCTGCTAGAGCCGTCATCCCAGCTCCTACCATCGCTGGCGTATTAGGCATCACCCGAATCACTGGATTGGCTCCTAATGCTTGCTCTAAACGAGAGAGCGTAACTCCCGCAAGAATAGACAACCAAAGTTCGCAAACTGTACGAATACCTGAAATTTCTGCTGCAATGCTGTTCAACGTTTGAGGCTTAACGGCTAGCAAGACCGTTTGGGCTGTCCTGACTACTTCAATATTTTGGGTGGTCGTCTCCACTCCATAGGTTTGCTGAAGATAAGAGAGGCGATCGCCAGACACATCACTGACGATCGCCGCCTCAGCGGAGTAAATACCTTGGGCCAACAGACGAGACAAATTGCCTCAGCCATACACCCCCCCATGATGCCGAGCTGCTTCATAAGACCCTGCGCTGTTTGATGGGCTGACTGAGACAAAATTGCAATAGAAATTCAACCTAAAGCTTAACTACTGGGCAATATGGCTCATGACCGGATCGGTTTTCCAAGAGGTTGTCGCAATCCGAGAGGGAGACACGGCTACCTGGGGTGACTCGTGAATGACGCCTGACTGAGTGCGAACTTGCACGCAACTGGGCGTAAACAAGAAAATGTTTTCTCCCACCCGCTCTTGATGGCCATCAATGGTATAAGTTGCACCTGCAACAAAGTCAACCGCACGCTGGGCTTGGGCCGCATCCATCAAAGACAAATTCAGTACGACGGACTTACGTTCGCGCAATGCTGAAATCACCTGAGGCATTTCTTCAAACGCACGAGGTTCCATCACCAAAACCTCAGCCGCCCCACCCCAATATCTGTTTGTACCGGGCATTCCAACCACATTACTCGCGCCAGAACCAGCCTTTCCTCTGACATCAGCATCCGCTTGGCCGCGAAACGAGTCGTTCGTCTCCATAACGGGTTGCTCAATACTCGTACCATAGTCAGCAGCGTAGTCGTCCTGCACGTCTAGAAGGTCGTCGTAATCGTCATACTCTTCTGGTGCGGGAAGGCCAACAAACTCTTTGAACTTTCCGAATAAATTACTCACAGCTCGGGCTCCATCGTAAACAGCGCAAGGTCAGAATAACCTTTTTTATTAGGTTTATTGAAGCATCAGCGCATTAAATTCCAATACACCCTTAAGATTTCTATTTCATTAACAAAAAAAGACTCACTA
>JAAURS010000389.1 GCA_012032135.1 Acaryochloridaceae cyanobacterium RU_4_10
AGGGCAGCCCCAGTCTGGGCTATCTAGGCTTTTCAGCAGTGCCACAGCAATTATTACACTTTTGGCAACAAATCGCCGCGCCTCTCATCCCGACGAGATACCTGGGTACAGGTACAGCGCGGGGCCTCTCGTCTAAAAGCTAAAATCCCAAGGGAGTCATCTATGCGATTGCGTGGCATTACATCTAATATTGTTGTAAATCTGCGTATGGGTGAGGGATTAAGCGTGAAAACAATTTATGTGACAAAAGATAAGACTAAAGTCATACATACAGTCAAAAACAAGCATCACTTAATTTATACGGCACTGAACTATAAAGATCGCGAAGGTTTAAGCATTGTCCGCACCCCTAGCCATCCCAAAGAGAGCATCGCCTTTGTCCTTTCCCCTGAAGAGTTTGCGGCCCTTCCTGATGCGGCACTCAAAGGTGCAAAGGTCGTGCGAGAGTGAGGCCAAATCAGCCCTCTAGCCCACCCTTGACTTTACAAAAGCGGCTAGTCTCTCCATGCCCTTATGGATCGTATCCATATCCGTTGCGTAAGAAATCCGAATGGCGTCATCAGCACCAAAAGCAATCCCTGGAACTGCTGCTACTTGGTGAGAGCCTAACAACGCCTCGCAAAACTCCATCGACCCCATCCCCGTCTTGCGGATACTGGGGAACATATAAAACGCACCATCCGGTTGCGGACACTCTAGTCCTGGTATCGCATTCAGGGCTTCTAAAATTACCTTTCGCCGAGCCGAAAACGCCGACAACATTTCAGCCACACAGTCTTGAGGACCGTTTAGTGCTGCGATCGCACCGTACTGCGCGAAAGTACAAACATTAGAGGTGCTGTGACTTTGCAGGCGAATCATCGCCTTAATGGCATCCACCGGACCCGCCATATATCCTACGCGCCACCCTGTCATGGCATAGGTTTTTGCAAATCCATGACTGACAAAAGTTCGTTGAAAAATATCAGACCCCAAGGACCCAATACTTAAATGCTCTGCATTATCGTAGAGCGTTTTTTCATAGATCTCATCGGAAATAACCCAAATGTTATGGTCTAAAATCACCTCAGCCAACGCCCGAATTTCATCGGGCGTGTAGATGACTCCAGTAGGATTAGACGGAGAATTGAGAATAAAAAACTTGGTGTTGGACGTAATAGCCTGATGCAATTGAGCAGGCGTAATTTTGAAATTATTGCTCAGGTCCGTATTGACAATGACGGGCGTTGCTGAAGCCAACTTCACCATTTCGGGATAGCTCAGCCAATAGGGAGCCGGAATAATCACTTCATCTCCTGGGTCTAGGAGTGCCTGCATGAGGTTATAGAGCGAATGCTTCCCACCATTGGTGACGATAATGTTTTCTGGCTGATAGGGAAGCTGATTATCGCGGTTGAGTTTATTGGCAATGGCCTCCAAAAGCAGAGGTTCCCCCGCTGCCGCACCATATTTTGTTTTGCCTGCATCTAAAGCATTCTTTGCTGCCAACTTGATATGGTCTGGCGTATCAAAGTCTGGCTCTCCAGCCCCAAAATCCAGCACATCTAACCCTTCAGCCCTCATGGCTTTGGCTTTAGCGGCAATGGCAAGGGTCATCGAAGCCGGAACCTGGCTAATTCGGTCAGCCAGCTTTATTTTTTCACTAGAAATTTGTCTCAACGGTTCAAGACCCCAAGGGTTCGCTTAGCGTGGATAGGCAACACAATCCTTCTTTGCATCCTACACCGACTAGACAGTGTCTGGGCATCGTTCGTGATAGAGATGCACAATTTTTCAACCACTTCATCTACCGAAAGTCCATCGGTTAGGACTTCAATGGCATCTGAAGCCTTCCGCAACGGCGCGATCGCCCGTTGACTATCTTTGCGATCGCGTTCAGCAATATCTTGCGCGAGCTGTTCTAGGGTGAGGCCGGAGGGATCTGCAAGTTCTGCAAAACGACGACGGGCGCGTTCTGCTGGCGTTGCGGTCAAGAAAATTTTCAACCCTGCCTCTGGAAACACATGGGTCCCGATGTCCCGTCCCTCTGCGGCAACTCCGCCCTTTTGGCCGTAGGCTTGTTGCTGTTTCCCCAACACGGCACGCACCGCATTTTGAGCCGATACAGCCGACACCTGAGCGGTTACCTCTCGGGATCGAATGGCTTGTGTTATCTCTTGACCGTTGACCTTGACTTGCAGGGGATCGGTGAGGGTATCACCGGGTTTGAGTTCGATCTGAGCTTGGCTGACTAAATCCGCGATCGCCACTTCATCCTCCAAGGCAATTCCAGACTGGAGGACCAACCAAGTCATTGCCCGATACATGGCTCCCGTATCGAGATACAACAATCCTAATGCTGCCGCACAACGGCGAGTGACCGTAGATTTGCCCGCTCCCGCCGGACCGTCAATCGCCAGAATGGGTTTGCGTCCGTCTAGCAAAATATTGTCAATGAGTCGGGTGGTGCCCACATAGGCTGCGATCGCGACCAATCCCTCTCGATCAATTTGAGTCAAGGGTTCTAAGGTGTGAGGATCTACTAAGTCTGCGTAGTCGAGTTGGATGTTAGGGTCTTGGGTCAAGGTAGTGTGGATTTCCTTTAGTAATGAGTCGCGATCGCGGATTCCGGATTGAAAAAGCGTTTGAGCGTTTGTCAGTCCTTTAAACAATGCGGTAGCCTGTTGTTTTTGTTCTGGACTCAAGTATTGATTCCGAGAGCTAAGGGCTAATCCGCTAGGTTCGCGGAGGATAGGACAGGGCACAATGACAGTGTCCAGATTGAAGTCTGCCACCAATTGTTGAACGATCGCAAGCTGTTGGGCATCTTTGCGTCCAAAATAAGCGCGATTGGGGTGGACCAGATTGAGGAGTTTTAAAACAATGGTGGCGACGCCCTGAAAATGGTCGGGGCGCGATCGGCCACAGAGTCCTTCTGTCAGGTGGGGAGGGGGGGACAACCTGAGGTCATGGGGGTGATGGAAACGAGGTCTTTTGCTTCTGGGACAAAGACGGCATTGACGCCTGCTTGCTGGCACAAGGCTAGGTCGGTTGCTAGGGGTCTGGGGTATTGGGTGAAGTCTTCGGCAGGACCAAATTGGAGCGGGTTGACGAAGATACTGACGATGACGATCGCATTTTCAGATTTTGCCCGTTGAATCAGGCTGAGATGCCCTTGATGAAGTGCGCCCATTGTAGGAACTAAGCCAATCTGTGCGAGCAAAGGTTGGTTCTGGACCTCGCTTGTCTCTAAACGAACGGTTTGCAACCAACGACGCAACCCTGCCACGGATTTTAGTGTAGGAATACGAGCTTCCGTCATAACCCTCCATCAGCTCCGTCTATATCTTGTTTCCTCTGTTCCATGCACTGTTTGAACGCTCGTGGGATATTACTATACTGGAGTATGTCATCGATCGCCTTAATTCATCATGACGAAGCTCCTTATTAAGCGAATGTTGCTGGGCCTAACAGGATGTATAGCTTTAATCCTAGTGTTTAGCTATAGCCTTCTCTGGCAATTAATCATGCGATCGCAAATCTAGAAACCCAAACGAGTGATTTTGTACCCATCAACAATACAGAGCCCGATTCACAGACTCCCTAAGTAGAACAAATGTTTTCATTCAAACCACCTTGGCTGACGCCACTGTTTTGGGGGCTGTTAACGATCGCCGTTTTAACCTACCTTTGCGCGGATTTGCTTTGTTGTCTGTGATTCCAGGCTTTATTGCGATCGCCCTTTGGATTGCTGCAATCAGTCTGGGAATTTACCTCGCTCTAGCGAGTTTGCGCTAACAATAGAAATTTTGGGACTTTAGTCTTACCTCATTCGCACAGCAAAACACCCT
>JAAURS010000390.1 GCA_012032135.1 Acaryochloridaceae cyanobacterium RU_4_10
GACTCGTAAAATCCCATTACTGGAATAGTTAATGACGTTATCGTTGGTTAATTTTCCGTTAGGAATGATGACGAGTCTATTGTCAGAGGTGCGAACCAGAGTTGTAAACAGTTGAATTTCTTCGACAATGCCAGAGACGCCAGCCCCTTCGATCCAATCCCCAACCCGAAAGGGATGAAAAATGACAATTAACAACCCCGCCGAAAAATTAGAAAGCGAACCCTGTAGAGCAAGGCCCACCGCTATCCCTGCGGCCCCCAGTATGGCAACCAAGGATGTGGTGTCAATCCCTAAAAGCTTCATGATGGCTAGGGCAACAAAGGCGATCGCGCCATAATAGGCGAGGTTACTGACAAACGAAACCAAACTGGCCTCTATGCGGGCCTTTTTCATGAGCTGACGAACAGTCTGCTGAATAATCGTTGCACCCCAGCGACCGATGAAAAACAGGGCGAGTGCGCCCCCCAGCCGAAGACCGACAGAGGTGAGTATAACTGGCCACTGGTCTATAAAAGTTTTGAATAAGTTTCCCATCGTGCGTATCCTCAATCGTCCTTGCTCCGAGTTTTCAATAATACACTTCTCTTGCAAAGGGGATTCAGGGGCGCTTGTTCTAAAAGTGACACAAACCTAAGGCGTAAACCCAATTTCTCGTTCAAAACGGAGGCTTTCTAGACTGCGATCGCCATAAACGCCCTCAATCTGTTCCCGACAGCAATCAATGGCAAAATCGTTCAATTCCTCTGGTTCAATTCCAAACATACGCTCAAACGTGTTGGCCTGTACCCGACAAAAGTCGGGTCGTTCGTCATAGATTTGACACTCACGAGTGTTTTGGTCGAAGTGAACGCACCAACCCTCTGGCCCCACCAAACTCAGATATAGGGCCAGTTCGTCGTCCTCCAGGTAATCTGGCAAATCTGGGCGATCGCTGGGGTCGAGGTGACAGCACGCGCCACAATGTTTCATACAATGCCAGGTGGCCATGATTCTCTAAACTCCCACAATAATTTGCCACAAACCAATTCCCAGACCAAAGGTGGTTAGATGCTGGGGCCACAAACTCAAAAACGGTTGGCGACCAATTTTTTGGGTCAATCCCCAGGTTAGCAAGATGCCGAACGCTAAGGTACTGGCTTGCAAAAATGCAATCACCGCTGGCTCTGAACTATAGGCTGGCAAAGATGCACCGCTATATCCAAAGGTCGCCCAAGTGACGGGCAAGACTTGACCCGCTTCAGTTAAGCCTAACCGTAAATAATGGGCTAGCGTTCCGCCTAGCACCAACGGGAGATACCCATAGGCTAGTTCCAGAAAAGGACGATGTTTGCCGGGACTCAGTAAACGCAGCAGTCCGTGTCCGGTAATGGGAATGAGGGCTGCGATCGCCAACACTCCAACGGAAACCCCTGCATGGAGCCAAAATTCTTCTAAGTGGAAGTTGAGCCCCAGCCACGCCTCCAACTCAGGCAGCCGATGCAAAAAATACCGCCCAACAACAGCAGCAAGAGGGCAACTTCATGGGAACGGGGTTGATGGGTCGTCCATAATTCAATGCCCGGTGGGCGCAGGTTGAATTCAACGGAGCGATGGGGGCACGCTTTCAAACAAGTCATACACAGCACGCAGTCCCGATTATCTACCAACTGCGCCGGATGGGAGTACAACGGGCAACCCTTGGTTTCCTGACCTTCACCTTTGACGGGTCCGCCTTTATAGCATTGATAAGTCGTACATTCAGCAGAGCAAGTCCCTTGCTGCGCCCGTAACTCCGTCATCGAAAGTTTGGCAAATAACCCATTCATCCCGCCGATGGGGCACAAGTACCGACACCAAAAGCGGCGTTCAAACAGAGCTGAAAAAATCATGGCTCCCGCCGTAATCAGCAAGAGCAAGCAACTTGATAGATAGGCAGTATTTTCTAAATTCCAGAGTTCTTCCCACAGAAAAATCAGGCTGAAGAGACCAAACAAAAACCACCCGCCCCAGCGATCGGCTTGGTCCCTGGGCCAATGTTTGAGCTGCCGAGGGACCAGCCACAAGGAAAGTTTTTGGACTACTTCTCCATAAATCATGAAGGGACAAATGGAGCACCACAACCGTCCGACAAAGGGAAATCCAATCAGAATGAGCGGCCACCACCAAGCCCAAAACAAGTTGAGGGCGATATTGTGTTGCCGATCCTGCGGACCGACAAAAAGAGTACCAACCACGAGCGCAAATGCACCCAGCGTAAACCCATAGTTAATGCGGGTAGGCCACCAATCGCTGCGGAGAAACTGACGCAATTTTGGGTAAGCATTGAGCAAGTTCCACCGGAAACGCTGCTTTTTTCCTTCCGCAGGCCAGAAAATTTCATCAGTTAAAGGATCGCTGCCCGGAGCTTGTGCGATCGCCCGTTCGATCAAGCTTTGCAACTCGGCGAGGTTTCCAGGATAGTTATAAGCTTGGAGACGCCGTAATGCTTCAGGCGTAACGGTTCGGTGAGGGAGACTGTTTTCTTGGGCGATCAGGGCCAGATAGTAATCCACTTGGACTTTGATATCGGCTTTGCGGACCCTAAGAGGCGGTACTTTCAATAAATGCACGTCGAGCCGTTCGATTTCTGGAAAAGCCTTTTCCGTCACGATGACGATTCTGGCGCTACTGGTTTTAGGGAGCGGGGTACTGTTGGGGTCGCGCTGAATGGAGCTGTAGGTTCCAGATTGAAGGAGTTGCTTGACTTTAGGGATTAAATCTGGCGCTAAATCCTGGAGATTATTAAAGATTAATGTTCCTTCCCCTAAGGCTTCTAGGATGCCAGGTTTCCCGCCAACCCGTCCAAATAGTTCAGCGCCACTCACTTGTACGGTCGAGCAGTTGACTTTAATGAGGGGCTCTTTTCTCCAGGGTGACCCAAAGTGAATGAGGGCTGCGGTGTTGTCTTTTTCCAGTCCGGGCTCCCCTAAAATAATGACGGGTTTGCGATCGCGGGCGGCGTCTTTGATCTGCTGGCGCAGGCGCGTTGCATAGCGACTGGTCCCGACGATGCCCCGTTTTGCTTTGGGGACTTGGTAGGGACGCAAAACGGTTTGGCGTTCTTGCTCAAAGGCGAGTTGAGAGGTGGTTTGGACCAGTTCGTCGGCAAGCTGTCGGGATACGATCTGAATGAGTTCGGGGAATTGTTGGGCGATCGCACTCAAATCCGCCTTGGGCAGCACCCAGAATTGACAATCGGTGAGGGTCACAATGGTGTACTGGGTGGGCTGGTCGATCAAAATTTCTCTAAGGTGGAGAACTTCTCCAGGCAAAAGGCTGCTGGCCCATGCAGGACCGTTGGGATTGGTGCGATAGCGTTCTAAATGCCCTCTTCCTAAGATGTAGAGGGCATCGGGCAAGGTGTCTTCTAAGACCAGCCGTCGCATGGCGTACACTTCCTGAAACTGAAGCTTTGCGTGCATCGCTTCTAGGATAGGATCGGGTAACAGACTTAAACCCGAACGTTCTTTGAGCCAAACCAATGAGAGGGTGGGAGTTGACATGGTTTGCACCTAGCTCCTGAGGTCTCCGTTTCCACAGTAGTGCAGGCGATCGTCAATGTCGAATTACGTCGATCTATGGGTGCCTTTATTTCTGCTGGGATTGATTGTCATGGCAGCCATCTATTTTGGTGGGCGATCGTCATAGTGATGGTGAGTGAGAGTTTATAGCTCAGGCAGCAGCAGTACGAATATCGTTCAAGACAGTGACTAAAGCATCGACTTGCGCTGGACTAAAAATTCCTTCAGGGCCTTGAATGACTGATATCGGTGAAGGGGGATTCGTACAACAAGCT
>JAAURS010000066.1 GCA_012032135.1 Acaryochloridaceae cyanobacterium RU_4_10
CGCAGGGTTTCTTGCAAAAGGTATTTCAGTTGCGTGAGCGCAACCTTTAAGGAGAAAGGCGGGATAAAACTGGGCGATCGCATTATTGTTCCGTTTCTGCTTGTGCAACCATTTTGAGCTGACCGTCTTGTAATTTAGCCACGGGGGCTTTCCCCATCCGAATGAGGTGCAGATCGTGGGTGGTTACAACAACGGTAATTCCTAAGCTGTTCAGTTTCTTCAGAATACTGAGCACTTGTAAAGAATTATCTTGATCTAAATTACCCGTCGGTTCGTCGGCCAATAGCAGGCGGGGAGACCCCACAATGGCTCGTGCAATACTGGCACGCTGTTGTTCTCCACCGGAAAGTTGCGTGGGAAAACAATCTGCTTTGTTTTGCAATCCAACTAACTTAAGGGTAGGTGCAAGGCGGCGTTGAATTTCAGCTTGGGGTACACCCTGAGAACGCAACACAAACGCTACATTTTCTGCGATCGTCCAGCGGGGAATGAGCTTGTAATCTTGAAACACAACCCCCAATCGTCGGCGTAACATGGACAGGCGATTGCCACTCAGATTTGCAACATTTTGGCCACCCACCCGAACTTCGCCAAAATCTGGGCGTTCTGCACCGTAAACCAGTTTCATTAACGTGGATTTACCAGATCCTGAGGGTCCCGTGATGAAGAGAAAATCACCCTGCTTCACCACAAAATTAATATTGCGGAGGTTAAATCCCGTCTCTTTGTAGGTTTTAGTCACCTCTCGCAGATGAATGGCATAGGAAAGGGCTTTACTAACGGACGAACCCACACCTTCGACCTGAGAGTGAGAGGGACTCTCGATTGTTGATTGAGGTAAGAGGATTTGGTTCATCGTAATTATCTATTGCTTGAATTTTGCCAAAATAGATCGCCATGCAAAATGAGGCAGGGCTAACATTCTTTTCCATCGCCAAGGTTCTTGATAGAGGCGATAGACCCATTCCAAATTGTTGTTTCGCAACCAACCTGGCGCGCGTTGTTTGCGCTCTGCCCAAATATCAAAACTGCCACCCACACCAATCCAAATTGCATCCGGCACCACATGACGGTGCTCTGCAATCCAATGCTCTTGACGGGGGACACCCAGTCCGACATAGATGATGGCTGGACTGAGCGATCGCAGGTGCTCTAAAAACCCCTCCGTACCCGCCGCATCCAGATACCCATTCTGGACTCCCACGATATTTAAATGGGGGAGACGGGTTTGTAACCGTTGGGCAGCCTCTTCCGCCACGCCTGGGGAACCCCCAAAGAAAAAGACAGGCCAAGGCTGCGTCTGCTGAGTTGATTCCTTCAAGAGGGCTTCTGCCAATTCAATGCCAGGGCATCGGCTGACCGTTTTTCCGTGCAGTTTCAGGTATAAAACAATCCCCGCACCATCAGGAATGACGAGGTCCGCCTGATGGATAATGCGAGCAAGCGCAGGGCTCTGTTCGGCTTGCATGGTCATCTCGGCATTGAGGGTGACCACATGGGCACCCTGTTTTGCAGAATGCGGTTTGAAAGCCAGCCCACGCAATCAGACCTAAGATGCACGGGAAATCCCAAAACAGGAAAAATTTGGGGATTTTGGTGGTTTTGAGCGTTTGGGTTAGAAGTTACAGATCTCATGCAGCGACACAATTGTCCTTTATGGAAGAACTTGCGCTGAAATACCGTCGATTGACATCATCGATCGGATCGATGGGTTGTTCAGACGCAGACAATAAAGTATTGTCTCCTGTTTTCAACGACAAGGTTGGGTGTCATTGTAAACGTATAGTACCCAGCACGGGTTGTACACCTGCTATTCTGCCTTAAAATCTCATCCGCCCGATTTCTCTGGGGGCGATCGCAAAAGCTGGAAAGCCCGTGCGCGCTTTATTGTTTTGGAAATGTTTTCGCTGTATCGCCTTGTTATGCCAAACTTCCATCGGCCATAATTGTATTTTTCAAAAACGCATCATGCCAATTTGCACGACATAGATTTGCCTTCCGTAAAGATGCGCGACACAAATTCGATTTTTTTAAATTCGCATCTAATAGATTTGCCCAGTCTAAAGTGGCTTCAATCAGATTGCTACCCTCAAAGTTCACTCTAGACAAGTTAGCCATATAAAAATTGGTCCGCATCAAATTAGCTTGGAAAAAGTCCGTTCTTTCTCCTTCAATCTTGCTCAAATTTACGTTCTCTAGATTGGCTCTACGGACAATGGCTTTAGATAAGTTTGCGCGGGTTAGATTGGCCCCAACCAGAACCGTTCTATACAAGTCAGCCCCTTCTAGGTAAGCATGTTGGAGATTGGCTTCCTGAAGGTTGGCTTCAATCAAATCAGCCAGCCGTAGATTTGCATAAGTCAAGTTAGCATGACGCAAATTTACATTCCTTAGATCGGTCCCTTCTAAATTGGCTTGAGCTAGATTGGCACAACTTAAGTTTGTAAATTGCAGGCTAATCCCACTTAAATCTGCGCCTGACAAGTCAGGCACAACGGCAAGATGTTGAATCCGCCAATTATTCCATGCACTGCCCCCTAACTTGAGAAGACTTACCTGTTCTAAGTTAGCCATTGATGCCGTGCCTGGTTATGAAGGAGGTCGAGTACGAGGATGAATGGGGCCAAAAATTTAAATGGAATGGGCTGTTTTCTTAAGGCGATGCAAACTATAACTCGTCTGCAAAACCCCCTTATCAAGGGGCTGACCGATTTCGCGCTCTAGCTCAATGATTTTGCGGTGGAGGTATTCAATGGTTTGCTCCTTGACCCAACCGCGCTCGACAATAATGTCACCAAAGCGCATCCCCGTTGATTCTTGATCGTTCAGTGCAACGTCTACCTGGGAAGGGCTCAATAAGCCAGCGTCAATCAGATAACCGCCCAATCGTTTGGCCGCAGGGTCATAAGAGATCATGAGTACTCACCCTAAAACTGAATTTATCCAAGCTTGGCAATAAACATCCATTATGCCTAACTCAAGTAAGGCATTTCTTAGAAGTACCCACTTCTCGCATCAAATCAATCATCGTAAATATAATTTTTTGTAATCTTTTCAACGGATCCATTTCAAAGGAATCAACAGGGGTTCAATCGCTTGCAGTGGCCATCCAGTCAAACCGCATCTCGAAGTTGGCCGTTACACTCTGAACGTCATCTAGCTCTTCAATCGCATCTATTAATTTCAGTAATTTCCGGCCTTGTTCTTCCTCAACGATCTCAACTAGATTCTGAGGGATCCAACGCAGTTCGGTCTCCTGGATATTGTAAGCTCGGTCTTTGAGAGCTTGGGCAACCCGTTCTAGGCGATCGCTCCCACAATAAACTTCAATGAGAGGCTCTTCTTCATCTTCCAAAACTTCGTAGGTCTCTGCATCAATGTCCAAGAGGGTTTCTAGGAGTTCCTCTTCTTCGATGAGTTGAGCGAGGGTGACCACCCCTTTTTGCTCAAACATCCAACTGACACAGCCCGTTTCCCCCAGGTTACCATCCTGCTTGGTAAAGGCTAAGCGTAATTCTGCTGCGGTGCGGTTGCGGTTATCCGTCAGGGCTTCAATCAGAACGGCTACACCGCTAGGACCATAGCCTTCATAGCGAATGTCTTCCCATTTTGCGCCGTCTTGCCCCCATTGACCCGATCCTTTGGCGATCGCGCGTTCTATATTTTCATTGGGAATCCCTGCGGCTTTTGCTTTATCAATGGCCGAACGCAGTTGAAAATTGGCATTGGGGTCTGGTAGACCCTGACGAGCTGCCACAATAATAGCTCTAGAAATCTGAGCAAAAACCTTTCCTTTTTTGGCATCAACTCTGGCCTTTTGCCGTTTGATGTTGGCCCACTTACTATGTCCCGCCATAGGATTTAGACGATGGATTGAGGTTGGGATTCACAATTCACTATTTTAGCTTTGGCGATCGTCCGTTTTCATGTTGCAACCGCCTTTTAAGGGCGTACAATGAGGACCAGAAATGACTCCACGATTATTGGTGCGCGTTCAAAAGGTTGAAGCTGATGTCCCCCACTCAACAGTATCAAAGTCGCTTTTTTAAAACAGTGCAATCTCAACTTCGTCAGGTGCAAGACAATATTCAGTTGCGCTGGCGTGAGTTTAAGGTGGCAGCGACTTGGGGAGCCCAACTAAGTCTTTACCCGTTTTATGTCTTATTCCAAGCAGGACGTTGGGGTGGACGCGTTCTCAAACAGACTGCCACTCAAAGTGCCCGTATGTTATCGGCAGCGTTGGGGTTAGAATCGACCCCAGACATTGACCAACCTGTCAAAAATGTTTTGGCAGCATTGGAACTTCAGCTCGTTCCCACAGCAGAGATCTCACCTCAAGTCAGTGAATGGCAGATTAACCTGCGCCCAGCTACCAGCCCCAAGCGTTCTTTTCGTGAGAAGTTCAGCACAATTTGGCAGCAATTGTTCCTTGTTGAGCCCTCTACACCATCAGTAACAGTTTTTCCTTCACAACCCTTGTCGCTTCAAGGGGTCGCAAGTTCCCTCTCCGATCGGCATTTGGTCTTAATGGCCACAGACAATCAACCTCTGGATATTTTGAGTGCCGACCAGCAACGTCAGCTTCACCAGCGCATTATTTGGGAGCTGGCTAATGTGATGCGATCGCACCGTCAATCTCAGGCGGCCAAAACCCTACCCTCTTGGAAAACCTGGAAAAATTTGCCCATTTCAGTTCGCCCTCAGATGATTCTGCCTGTGCGCGCAGTCCATCAGCTCATGGCATGGATTCAGCACCAGCCTATAGCCCAATCTCCGGTCTTGCCTGGAACTCAAACGCCTCCAGTACAGCAACCTCTGCCAATTTCAATACGGGGTTCGTTGTCCCTGGGTCTCATGGCAGAAAACCTTTTAGCAAGGACAAAAAAAGTTTTGTCACTCCGGCAACAATCTGCTTTGGCCTTAATGCCACAGCAAGAGACACCTCTTCCAACCCCCTCTTTATCCACAAGAATTGGACAACGGTTAAAGGGATATCGCGGCGCAATTGTGGCAGGGATTGGGGCGATCGCCCTGCTTCCGTTTGCTTTGGCCATCCCAGAACCCGCCCACGCTGCTGCGGCTCCAGCACTGCCCATGCCCATTCCCAGCCCGATCGCAGTGGAATGGTTAATAGATACCTCCAAAACCCGCAGACGGTCGAAGGAAGAAACCGATCTCTTGGGTCAAGTCAGTAAACCCTCTCAAGGAAAGGTCCGCATTCCCGTCCAAAAATCGCCAACGCCGTTAAACTCAGCAACAAATTTTGAAACGCGATCGCCGATTGGGCCAATCGATTTTCCAAAACCACCGTCTCAGCAGGACGCCCTGCTATTGATATTGACTCAGTCTTCCTGGGCTACGATCGTCATCCTTTAGAACAAATTCTTTTGCTCCTAGATCGCGCGATGGCTTGGAGCGAAACTCAATTCGCCCATTGGTGGCCCATTATCCAAACACAACTGGCAGAGTTCTGGAAACGTTGGTGGCCTGTCGTGCGATCCAAATCCCTTCAGCTTTGGTATCGATGGTCACCCGTTATCCAAAAATGGTTGTTGTATACACTAGAACAAGGGATGGCCTGGACAAAAATTCTTGGGGCAAAACTTTGGACATGGGGATGGCCCATTATTCAAAGTAGATTGCAACAGCTTTGGGCAAGGATGGGAGGTTAGACTATGACACAATCGTCAATTACTGTAACTTATTCTTTGGAAGAAGTCCTAGCCCGTATAGAAGGAAAAATAGACGATTTAGGGAAAGAATTAAATGAGGTCAGACAAAAAGACTTAGCCGACCTAAGGGTGGGACAGGCTCGTTTAGAGGAAAAAGTGGATGGATTGGCAAAACGCATCGACAATCAAGAGTTTATTAGCCGTGGTGTTTTGATTGGATTGATTGTTGCGATCGCAGGTGGAGCAGCCAAGTTATTCGGCTTTATGGGTAATTCTTAAACCTATAGTATTTCCAGACCTTAATGCCTCTCACTCCAAATCGCGATCGCCCCATAAAGCAAAATGCACTTATCTACTCCGTATAAGGTGCAACAGTCCGATATGATAATAAAATTCAGATTTCATCATCGATAGTCTATTTGTTGAGCGACAACGGCCATGGAAACTTTAAAGATTGTTGTTTATATCACTGTTTTCTTCTTTGTGGGTCTATTCGTCTTTGGATTCTTGTCCAACGACCCTTCCCGAAATCCCAACCGCAAAGACCTTGACTAAGAGCTGAAAATAAAGGTTAATACACGTTTAATCTGAACTTTGGATCCAGATATGGAGGTTGTGCGTCTGAGCGTTTCATCGGTGTACCGTAAAACAATATGGTTTATCCAGCCCTAGAAGCAGCAACGCCGCCTCCTCTGGTTCAATCTTTTTCAGCTCCGGTTCAGGCTTCAGTCGTTTCCCCTCCCTCCCCCGCCCCACGCATCCCATCGGATGTTGCTCCGCTTGCCGTGGAGAACTCTCCTGAGGGTGTCAGTACGAAGGCATCAGGCTTGGGAGATCCTTTAAGTATTCCCAACGACATTCGCTTCAGTGTCATTCCAGATCGATCTCTCTCCAAGGCGGTTGCATCTCCTCCTGCTCTAACTCGTTTCTCTACAACCCCTTATCGAGTCGCACAATTACCGATGCAGGGCGGTGAAACGCCATCGCGTCCAGTCCCTGCATCCAAGCCAGTGAATCCTGCGCCTTCAGCCGCTCCAGCACCCACAACTCCGGTAGATCTTGCGCCCTCCCCACCTAAATCCAATACCAGTTCTTTTGTAGAATTATCCGCTGACCGCCAAGAGTATGACACCTTGCAACGGGCTGTCACGGCAGTGGGTAACGTGGTTCTCAACTATCGTGCCGCAACCCTCAAAGCAGATCGGGTGCAAACGCTGACGGTACAAAAAAGAGTGGTTGCAGAAGGTAATGTCCAGCTCACCAGGGGCGACCAAGTGCTCCAGGGCGATCGCCTGGAATATCTGTTGGACCAAGAACGTGGCATTTTGTTTAAGCCGCGCGGTATTATTTATCTTCCGTCTGCGGGACAGGATTTTTCAAAGGCAACCCCCGCAACCAATGCCTTGGGAAACAATGCCCTAGGTTCAGACCAAACTTCAAACCAAACTCCCTCCCCACCAGGCACTCAGACCATTCAAGCCAGCGAGGGTGTCCAGCGCTTGCGATTTGAGGCAGACCGGATTGAATTTGCTGGAACGACTTGGACCGCAGTGAATGTCCGCATTACGAATGATGTTTTTTCTCCACCCGAACTCGAACTTAGAGCAGACCAAGCTCAGTCAACTCGTATTTCTCCTAAAGAAGATATTGTGACCTTACGCCGTCCGCGTTTGGTGTTCGACCAAAACTTGAGCGTCCCCATTCCGCGCTCAAAAATCGGATTGAGCCGCCAACGCCAAGATCCGTTCTCCGTCGAAATTGGCTATGACGATCGCGATCGTGGGGGGCTCGTTTCTAGGACGTTCCTTTACTCCCATTTCTAAACGGGCCTTCACCCTGTCTGTCACCCCTCAGCTTCTGATCCAACGCGCTATTGCCGAGAAAAATTTTAATCTCATCGACCCAAATGTTTACGGGCTGAATCTAGCTTTTAAGAGCGAATTTTCCGCTCAAACTAGCCTTACGGGCTATTCTTCCATTTCTAGCTTGGATTTTTCCAGATTTTCAGACAACGTGCGCGCGGGCTTGCGCTTGCGCCATCTGATCGACGATTATCGGCTGGACTTTGAAGCAGCCTATCGCGAGCGCGTGATCAATGGTTCTTTGGAAGAACAAACGATTCAAAATCGGTTTGGGGTCATTTTGAGTTCGCCTACGCTTCAGCTTGGCAAAACGGGAGTGGAGTTCAATTATCGTCTTGCCGCAGAACTCATTACTGCTGAGACAGATGTCTTTGGCGGGTTGAGCACTAGAAGCTTGGGGCGCTTCCAAGGCAGCGCTTCTCTCCAACGCGGATTTGTGCTGTGGAAAGGGAAGACATTGCCCGCTACGGCAACGGAGGGAATGAAATATACGCCTCAGCCCCTGCAACCCAATCTCAGGCTAGTGACGGGGTTAACGGGTATTGTCAGCGGTTATACCAATGGAGACTCTCAAAGTAGTTTGATTGGAAAGGTCAGGCTTGAAGGCCAATTCGGACATTTTTCTCGACCTTATTTGGATTACACTAGCTTCTTTGTGAGTTTTTCTCAGGGGCTACAATTGGGCAAATCCCCCTTTTTGTTCGATCGGTTTGTAGACCAGCAGGTTTTATCGGCGGGGTTTTTGCAGCAGATTTACGGTCCGGTGCGTTTGGGTGTGCAAAGCTCTCTCAACTTAAACACGGGTGAATTTTTTAATACGGATATTGTGCTGGATTACAGCCGCCGGACCTATGGTTTGAGCTTGCATTACAATCCCAGCCTTCAATCCGGTGCGTTAGTGTTCCGTATCAATAGTTTTAATTGGTCTAACAATCGCAATCCGCGCTCTAGACCTGATGTGGGAGTGGTTGAAGGTGGGGTTGGACAAACGAACGATCCTTTCTAAGAGAATTTCTGGGAAATCACCTATTTATTGCTTGCGCTATGACGCCCTCTCCGCCTTCTTTCATTCGTACTTCTTCTGATGCCGATAAGATGTGGATGCAGCGCTGTATTGCGCTTGCCCGTCAAGCGGCAGGTCAAACAGCTCCCAATCCAATGGTAGGTTGTGTCATTGTTCGAGATGGAGAAATTATTGGTGAAGGGTTTCATCCTAAGGCTGGGGAACCTCATGCGGAGGTGTTTGCACTACGGGCAGCGGGCGATCGCACTCCTGGCGCAACGCTATACGTCAGTTTGGAACCCTGCAATCATTACGGTCGCACGCCGCCTTGTTCGGAGGCGGTGGTTCAATCCAAGGTTGCGCGGGTAGTAGTGGGAATGGTAGATCCAGACCCACGGGTTTCGGGTGGTGGGATTGCCCGTTTGAGGGAGGCTGGGATTGAGGTAGTAGTGGGGGTTGAGGAACAAGCCTGTAAGGACTTAAATGAAGGTTTTGTGCATCGGGTTTGTCACCAGCAGCCGTTTGGGATTTTGAAATATGCCATGACTCTGGATGGCAAAATTGCCACGACGAGCGGTCACAGTGCTTGGGTGAGCAGCCCTCCGGCCCGCAGTTATGTCTTTGACCTGCGATCGCAGTGCGATGCGGTGATTGTGGGGACCAACACTGTGTTTCGAGATAACCCGCAGCTTACGAGCCATCGCGATGAGCCTGGGCACAATCCTTTGCGGGTGGTGATGAGTCGTTCCCTAAAGTTGCCGGAACAGGCCAGACTGTGGCAAACCGAAGTTGCGCCGACGGTTGTGTTTACGGAAGGCCATCCCAATCCTGCTTTACAAAAAATGCTCCAGGAACGACGGGTTGAGGTAATTTCGCTGGCGCGACTCACGCCTAAGGCTGTAATGCAAAATCTCTACCAGCGCGGCTGTGCAACGGTGCTGTGGGAGTGTGGTGGAACGCTTTCGGCTGAGGCGATCGCACAAGGTTGCATCCAAAAGGTTTTGCTTTTATTGCACCCAAAATTATTGGCGGACAGCTCGCCCCTTCTCCGATTGGAGAATTAGGTTTTACCCAGATGACAGAAGCTTTGGCGTTAGAACGTCTGGCGTTAGAGCAAATTGGTGCAGACTATCTCTTGACCGGATATTTACCCAAGCCTTTAGAGCAGTCATGACTGTAAATGGTCTGCTGCGCTATGGAGGGTTGGCTGCTGCGATCGCCATTGGTCTGGTCCTTCGGTTTTGGAATCTGGACTTGAAGCCGCTCTGGTTGGATGAAACGATTACGCTGCTGTTTTCTTTGGGGCATCGCTATGACGATATTCCACGGGAAACTTTACTTCCTCTGGCGGATTTACTGGGTGCGCTGACTTGGCAACCGCAAAGTTGCGGGGAGATCGCTCAGTCCATCAGCCAACAATCCACCCATCCCCCGCTGTTTTTTTGTTTGATGCATCAGTGGTTGGGGGCTTTCCAACACTCGGGACATTCCTTGCTGTGGCAGGTGCGATCGCTACCTGCGTTGTGTGGGGTGGGAGCGATCGCGGCGGTTTATGCGCTCAATCGGGTTGCGTTTTCTCATCGGGCGGGGCTTTGGGCTGCGGGTTTGATGTCGGTATCGCCGTTTGCAGTGTACCTATCCCAAGAGGCACGGCACTATACGCTGCCAATGCTAGTGATCGCATTGTCCCTCATTCCTTTTGTACGGATTGGGAAGGCTGGGCTGGCAAAAACTCCTTTGCACTGGGGTTCTTGGCTGGCTTGGATCGGTTTCAACAGTCTTGGATTTTACATCCATTATTTTTGCGTGCTAGCGTTTGTTAGCCAAGTTGTTGTGTTGGGGGCGATCGCTAGCTCTTGCAGAGCGGTGACGCACCAAGAGTCCGCTATCTACCAGCGCCGACAGTTTGTTCTACTAGCTCTCAGCATTATTCTCTATGGTCTAAGCCTACTTCCTTGGCTACCTTTTGTAGTAGGACACACCCAACGCCCAGAAACAGAATGGCTCACGTTTGGCGGAGGTGGAATTCTAGACTGGCTAGGACCGATCGCCCGTCTTTTGGCTGGAGCGATCGTTTCAGTGGTGATGCTACCTGTGGAGGAGCAACCGCTGGCCATTACGATCGCAGATGGGCTGTTGATGCTAGCGATCGCGGGATACGCAACCCAAATGTTCTGGAGGAACCCAAAAACTTGGTTTCAGTCTTCTACTGCGGATGGGGCAAGAATTTTGGGTGGGTTTTTATTAGTGGTTTGGGCAGAATATTTGATGCTGGTCTACGGTTTTCACAAAGATTTGACTTTAGCGTTCAGATATAACTTTGTGTTTTATCCAGCTTTCTGTGCTTTGTTAGCGCACGCAATGACACAGTTGAAACCATCACAGCGCTTGCTGCTGTGGATGTTGCTTGGGGTGGGAATCATCAGTACGGGGTTTGTGGTGACAGATAATGCTTTTCTGAAACCCTTCCATCCCAAGGCGATTGCACAGCAAATCCTCTACTCTTCAACATCTGATTTGGTGGTGGTGAAGGATTATCAAGGGTGGCAGGATGTGGCTTTGGGTTTGAGCAATGCCTATGCGGTGCAACAGTTTGGCGATCGGATACCCAAGACTCCCCATATTCAGTGGGGTTTTGGGCGATCGGGGGGAAAGGTGGAAGTTTCGGGGGGGCTCAAGTCTTCATTTACACTTTGGCGAATTAGTGCGCTGCGTCAAAAATCTCCCAGTCCTCTTGTGTTTAAGTCTCAAGAGAATCAAAATTCTGCTCAAAAGATTTTATTAGATTGCAAAGTTATTCAATCTGTCCGTCAAGATATGGGAGTTGAGTATCAACCGTTTCAGTGCCAAACTAAAAGTGATTGAATGTTATGCTTCACAGCAACATGGGGTATTTTAAGTACATACGCATGGGTTTCACAAATAGCAATGCTGAGTAAGCTCAAACAAAGTATAACAAACCCTTTTACCTATGTTTTCCTGGCAGGTATTATGGCTGCAAATCAGGGACTCTACTATGACTGGGTCATCAAGACAGCAGAGATAATCCAAGTAAAACGTGACTATGCTGAGTTCGCAGAGGCACACCAAAAATCATACGATGTAACGATGATAGAAGTACGCAAAATGTTAGCAGCCAATCAAAAAAACAGATCCAATCTCAAATAGATATTCGTTTTATTGTGTGGATATATTTCAAGTAGTTCACGCTTGACTAGTGGTGTGGGAGGGGAGGGAGAAATGCCCTCCTCGACCCGATTAACCTACGTTTAAACCGTCGAAAACACCTTTTGATTATGCTGTCGGGTCATAGAAGAGCAAGTCAGTAGCGCCATTGCCGCCAAAATTTCCTGGAACAATCAACTGCCAAGTTTTACGCCAATTTCTATAATTTGCTATTAGTGAGATGTTGCCACCACCATCAGTTGTGTAAAACTCACCTCTATTAATTCTTGGGCCATAGATGGATTGAATGCCATTAATGTCATCTTGATCCAAAAAGCGCTGTGAAGTACCATTTTGAAAAGTAGGACGCATAATTGCAGTTTGGATTGAACTATGCTCCAGTCCTAAGCAGTGCCCAATCTCATGAGTTGCAAGATCGACTAAATCAGTCCCAGTGTTTGGTGGCGGCACAGTGACTGTCCACTGTTCAGAATCGTCAAAGTTAATTCTACTGCTAGTTATTATATTATCGGCAGTATAAAACCAAGTAGCCCTGGCAAGGTCCTTACCAGCCCCATCAAATGGCTCTTCACCCGGAGCACCTGTAACGAAGTGAATCAATATATCAGGAGTGCCAGTATCAATTAAGGTAAATGTTAAGGGCGTAACCTGACTCCATATATTAAATGCTTGGATAAATGCATCTTGAATATCTTCTTGAATAAGATCTACTGTAAAGCTATTAAATCTATAAGTCAGGTTAGTTTTGTTCCATTGTTGACCAGTCGTTACAAAGTTAAGAACAGGAGAGCTTGACAGATTGTCAGGCACTCCACAACGAGGGAGACTTATATGTTCTGCAGTAGCATTATCCAATATGCCAGTAACAGATAATCCGTTGAATTGTTGATACCTCTGTAATGCTTCAACGGTCGTGCCTCCAAAAGTTCCTAGATCAAAAGCACTAAGATAACCATATCTTTTTAGAAACTCTTGCAATTCACCAATAGCCTGACCTGTATCACCAAGAGAAAAATTTTGAGCTAACATAAATAATTACCAAACACTAACAGCTTTCAGAAAATAGACTAACAATCAACATGCCCACTTGAAAAAAGCATCTTACATGACAGCATCATGCAAGCTAACGGTTCCAATCATCGGACGGGGAGCAATACGCTGATACATTGCAGGTGCCATTGTCACATATCTTTGTTTCGCGATTAGTTCGGTATTATTCCTAATGTTATTGTTGACTCCAAAAATTTCTTGAAAAACAATACCTGTACCAAAGGTTCCTGTATTAACAGGTTTCGCTAAGTAAGAATCGATTTGTAAGTCATTATTAGGTCTTTTGACGTAGGTTGCATTGATTTCGATGTTTTGCAGTTGCATTTTTTCACCCTTTCCTGCTCAATTTTTGTCTCCTGCTGATAGATTAGAAAACTTGCTATCCAGGATGCTAGAAAAAAATTGCGGGCTTTTGGTAAATTATTGCGATCGCGCTGGCAATAGTTGTTTCGGTGTAACGCCAACGATGCGTTTAAAACATCGCGTCATGTGGCTTTGATCGCAAAATCCCACTCTGACAGCAATATCTGTAATGCTGAGTTGACCGTGTTGCAATAGATACTTGGCTTTTTCAATCCGACGCTGCAAGATGTACTGATGCGGTGTTATTCCCAGACTTTGTTTAAACAAGCGTAAAAAGTGATACGGACTAATTTGAGCGATCGCGGTTAACTCTCTTTCATCAGGAGAACAAACTTGTTTGAAATTCTACTGGATTGACAAATCTAATTTCGAGGGCACGGGAAATTTCAGCCAGTCTGGATAAACTAGCTGAAGCATATTTATTTTCTTCATATCTCTGAATTTGTTGCTCTTGTACACCTATTTTGCTGGCTAGTTCTTTTTGTGTCATGCCTGCCATAATGCGAGCCTTGATTAGAGCGATCGCTAATTCCTCAATCGAGTTCACTTTAATGAGTGTTTTCTTTTGTTTGAGGTTATCATATTCAACAATTTCTGCCTGTAATCGCTCGATTAAAACTTGAATTCCTCTCTTTTCGGCTTGTAATAAACGCGGGCTTAAATTAGCAGGATTAATATCTAGCTTGGCCCAGTCTTGCTTTAGTTCTTTGAGTTTGGTTTGAGTGATTTTGTATTGATGTTCGTTTTGAATCATGATGACATCACTTCAGATCGAATTTATTTATAGATTAATCGCCACAATGCCTTTAGAATTACCAGAACGATCTTGCTGAAAAAATCCGGCTCTATTACTGCCAAAAACGAGTTCTACTCCGTATTGGGCTTTTTGAGCGTCGAGGTCAGAGTCAAAGAAGATCGGGTCAAGAAGATTTTCATCAATAGAAACTCCCTCGAAACAACCATCAATGTCATTAGGGCATTCTTTATTGGTCACAAAACTGCCGCCAATATAAACGCGATCGCAACCGGATTGCTTGAGTTCGGCTAGTGCGAACTGTAGGCCAGAGAGTAGTCGTTGTCGATGAGGGGTAAACCCAAATCGTCGATTGAATTCAGCTTCATTGCTTTCATATATTCCCGGAGGCAGATACCCTCGTCCGTCAAAGGGTGGAATGGGCATATTTATCGAGTTGTTTTTAGCCAAGTTCAGCTAAGCACAACAATTTTGTTGTCATGAAATATAGGGTAGCACAACTCATTCAGGGAAGCATGAAAATCGCTCAACTTCAGAAAGATTTGAGTTGGAATGGAAGAAGTACGATCGCAGCCCGTGGGATGAATGGCAGATAGAGTGCGATCGCAGTTGTTTTAGAACTGCGATCGCTACGTACCAAGAGTCCGCAACCACTCCACCAACTCAATCGACTTGCCACAGATTAAAGCTCGAAAGTGCGATCGTGTGTTTGAAGCGTACGATCTCACGGCATCAGAATCCAATATTAGGAAGGTTTTGGGCTTCAAGCCGACCGACATAACTTATAGGAGACCATACCAATTGCTCCGTCCTTGCCCGTGGAGTTTGATAAAACCTTGTTCGAGAAGATTCTTGAAATGCAGCTTCAGTGTATTTCCGCTCAAGCAGAAAAAACAGTTTCAATCACCTCAGCGTAACCAGCAACTTCCTGTTCGTCCCGCGAGGCAAAAGTTTCGATCGCTAGGTTTCCTAGAAGACGCTCTACATCGCGATCGCTCAGGCGGCTACCCTCAATTCGAGTGGATGAACCAATGCTCTCGATGGTTGCAACGCGACGGAGTGCGGACAGGCGTTCGGGCGCGAGCGTCCCCAAAGCTCGCCACGCTCCCTTAAATTCATCAACCTCGGCAACGAGTGCAAGCAGCTTGGGGGTAATTTGAAGCGACGATGTAACAATCATTTGCCATTAATACACCCATTTACACCCATTAATCAAGTCAAAAGAACACCCATTTACACCCAATTTAGGACGGGTCGATTAGATTCATGTTTGGAAAACCAATTCTTGAGGATAGGGACGATCGCAAAATCTTCAGCAAAAATGGTTTGAATGGGGTCGATGAGATTGATGCTCTAATAGGCAAGACGCGCAAACAGCTTATCAAACGGCACCATAATATGTTTCTGAAATGCGGGACGATCTCGCAAGCGGGCGTACCAATCCATAACTTTATGAGGTTGCTCTACATCAACGCCCATCGTGAAATACCGATACAAACTTGTTCCTGCCGGAATGTCAGCCATACTGAATCGATCGCCAGCTAGATAGTTCTGATTAGATAAGTGCCCATTGAGAGCACGATAGCACTTTAAGCAAGCTGCACGAGCAACCTCGATTTCCTGATTATTTTGGCGGTCAGCTGGAGTTCTGTAATACCCCCAAAATAGCTTCATGAAACTTGGCTGTAAAGTGGTGGCCGACCAATCGATCCAGCGGTCGGCGTGCGATCGCACTTCAGGAGAGTTTTGCCAAAGCGATCCGATACCGTAGGATGCACAGAGATAACGAACAATGGAGTTTGATTCCCAAACCACGACCGAACCATCCTGAATGACGGGTACTTTTCCGTGAGGATTCATCGCCAAAAACTCTGGTGTGTCTAGCCCACCAAAGCTTCCACCTGCGTTGCGATGTTCATACGATAAGCCAAGCTCATCGAGCGTCCATAACACTTTTTGCACGTTGAACGAGCAACGTCTTCCCCAAATAATGATCTCACTCATTCTTCTCTCCTCTTTGCTGGAGCCTGTGTAGAACTTGGAATAGCCTATACCCACAAGAAACTTCAGCATCCCAACAAATTTCTCAGTGGGTTACATACTGATACTCGCTCTGCCTTTATCGGCTCAAAACTCAATCCGATGATCCGTGTACCTTTGGAATACATCGCACCAACTGAAAGTCAATTACTGCAAGTGTTAGAGCATTATTGGCATTTTCAAACCATCTCCGATTTTGTAGAGAAGAATTAGTTGCTGTCAAAATCACTGCATACCATCGTGTTGCAGCAAAGAGAGCGATCGGAATTTTGTGTAAGCGGTCTAGAATCCAAAACAAAAAGGAGACCGCATCATGCCAAGACAAAAGCAAGAACTCAGCCGAAGCGATGAACTGCTAGACGAACTGCTTCAAGAGTATCGGAGTCCAGAAGATATCCTGGGAGAGTCAGGATTGCTCAAACAACTGAGCAAACGACTGATTGAGCGTGCATTGGCGGGAGAACTAACGCACCATCTCCAGACAGAGCCAGCCAGCCGAGACGAAGATGAAGATAAAGAAACCACTCACCCCCGCTCGAATAGCCGCAATGGACGCTCCAAGAAGACGGTACAGTCGCAACAAGGAAAAATGGAACTGGCCATTCCCCGCGACCGCAGAGGAGAATTTGAGCCCATTCTCGTGCCCAAACATCAACGACGCTTAGGGGGACTCGACGAGAAAATATTGGCACTGTACGCCCGTGGGCTCAGCATTCGAGACATTAGTGCCCAACTCGAAGAACTCTATGGCGCTCAGATCTCAGCCGCTCTAATCAGCGAAGTGACAGATAGCGTCAGTGAAGAAGTCAAAGCTTGGCAGAATCGTCCCCTGGACGAGGTGTATCCCATCCTTTATCTGGATGCCCTTTACGTCAATGTCAAAGTGTCAGGACGCGTGAGTAAACGAGGGGAATGTAGAGATTAATTTATTCCGCTTCAGGAACGAATTTAATCTCTACTTTGCATCCGACCGCTTTTGCATATTTCCGCAAAGTAACGAGAGACGGCGAGTGCTTCCCATTACTAAGCGAGGATTCCAATCTTGTGACCGCAGGTGCTTTTGTTCCCATTTTCTGGGCTACTTCAGCTTGATTTAATCCAGCACGTTGTCTTGCAGCGAGCATCTGTTGTAAAAGACTAAATTCTTCCTCAAGTCTTTCGTATTCTTGCCTAACATCTGGGCTTTCCAGTGCCTTGCTTTTTAGTTTTTCATGATTCATTGTTCAGCACCTCGATTAAGCGACGACGCGCAATCTTCAATTCTTTGTTGGGGGTCTTTTCGGTTTTCTTGATAAAGCTATGTAGCATGACAATCCGCTCTTCAATGAGCGTACAGTAGAATACCCTTGCAATTCCCTCTGGCCCTTTAACTCTAAGTTCAAACAGGCGATCGCCCATTGCACGAGTATGAGGCATACCAAGATTAGGGCCAAATTCCAGCATGAGGTCTGTCAATCGTAAGTAACGAGCCAATATGCCTGAGGGCAACGCAAGCACTTCGGTTTCTACATCTTCGGAAAAATAATCTATACTCCAAGCCATAGTCTAAAATATAACATATTTGTTACTATATGGAACCAATGCATTGCCCCCCGACCCTAAAATTTTGAAAGGCTAGGGGGAGCAAATGTAAGGATTTTAGGGGTTTG
>JAAURS010000391.1 GCA_012032135.1 Acaryochloridaceae cyanobacterium RU_4_10
TTTTCTGGGATGAATGCCAAAAACGAGCAATGCTGATGCGTTTTTTGTCCTCTTCAACTCGATAAACAATGCGATATGGCTTTATAAACGGGCCGCTATGGTTTCCTCGAAAAGAACCTGTCCGTTTGTTATCTGTATCGTTCTCAGGTAGAACAGGAGGCTTAATTATGCGTGCCATGTTGTTAGAGCAGCCCGGACTTCCGTTAAAACTCGCAGATATACCTGTTCCGACCCTCGGCCCTATGCAAGTTTTACTCCGCGTTCGCGTTTGCGGGGTTTGCCGCACCGATCTGCATATCGTAGATGGAGAGTTGTCTCATCCCAAATTACCTTTAGTGCTAGGGCATCAGATCGTTGGAACGGTAGTTACCACGGGAGAAGGTGCAGAAAAATTTCAGTGGGCGATCGCTTAGGAGTACCGTGGCTGGGGCAGACTTGCCATCACTGCCGCTACTGTTTGGCAGATCGAGAAAACCTGTGCGATAACGCTCGCTTTACCGGATATCAGCTAGACGGCGGGTATGCCGAGTATGCGGTTGCTAACGAACGCTTTTGCTTTCCTATTCCAGCTCGTTATTCGGACGTGCAGGCTGCTCCACTCCTTTGTGCGGGACTGATTGGCTACCGCGCGCTTAAGATGACTGAAAATGCTACGCGGATTGGATTCTATGGTTTTGGTGCATCGGCCCATATTTTGATTCAGCTAGCGCGGCACCAGGGCAAACAGGTGTTCGTATTTACGCGATCGGGCGATCGCGCAGGGCAAGACTTTGCCCGCGAGTTAGGGGCAGTGTGGGTCGGTAGCTCTAGCGAACAACCACCTGAAGCTCTAGATGCCGCTATTATTTTTGCCCCTGTGGGTTCGCTGGTCCCGCTGGCGCTGAAGGCTGTTGCTAAGGCGGGTATCATTGTTTGTGCGGGAATTCACATGAGCGACATTCCGTCATTCCCCTACGACATTCTCTGGGAGGAGCGCGTGCTTCGCTCCGTGGCCAATCTGACCCGCCAGGACGGAGAAGAATTCCTGGATCTAGCAGCGCAGTTTCCTATTGCGACAAGAACCAATACTTTCTGCTTGGAGGCAGCCAATGACGCGCTGACCGCACTACGTCAAGGAAGTATTGAAGGTGCAGCAGTTTTGGTTGTGGATCGAGCAGAGAACGATTGACTATGGGGCTTTTGGTGAGGACTTCAAAATTTACATTAGGTTTTGCAACTACCTGTCTAGGATCAATAGCAATTATTTGTTTTCTAAGGTACTAATAATTGATCCCTTTCACTCTATTTACAGTACCATCAGCTTCATAAAGATGAGCACATCCTTTCTTCGTTTCCCACTTCCTTTGAAGACGAATATCTTCAGCAGTTGGATATACGCCTGATGAGCGCTGTCTTAAGTAATTTCTCCATTCAGATGCATGTATGGTGTAGCAAATGTCTTTATTATAATTATTTATGGCACGTGGGCGAAACATTGTGTCATGGCGAGGGACAGGAGGTTGCATAGGCACATTATACTGAGCTAGTGAAACCTGAGAGAAATTTGTAGCACCCAAAAATACGATAGACAAAGAAAAATATTGATTAAGTTTTTTCATTATTAACCCCACATATTTTTTGTCATTATGTTGCAAAGTATCAAGCTCATGGAGCGCGTTGTCAAGTTCTACATTGGTACGCATGGGTTTAAGTGTAAAGGCGTACACGTTCACACACTATAGCACTGAGTGAACGGAAGACCCTGTAATTGGAGGGCGCGATCGGTTCCTACAAACACATTCCTCACAAGATTCTCAAACTCTTTGATTAAACTCAAAGTTGGATTTGAAGTGCAGGTGGACACCATGCCATCTTCTTTTGTTTGAGAATGTTGCCATGCCGCGCGCGTGCAAAAAAAGTTGGGTTTGCGATCGCCCGCAATAAAGAGATAGTCAGAGGTCCAAATTAAATAGCTTTCTTCTTCCACTTTGCTGCTTATGGCAGCTTCAATTTCCTTCTGCTTTTATCCAAACTATCCTAAAACAACCGTAGAACTCGACCTCCGTACTTTCAACCACTGCCAAGAAACCCAATTGAGGAGCAGCCCAACACCGAACAAAAATACCATCAATGCAATTTGGTACCAGACAATGGGTTTCACCATCAAATCCAGCACCACATGAAGGAAATTCAGTACCGAGTAGAGAACAGTTAAACCGAAATGGATTGTCCGATAACGTTTTGAATGGGTAAAGGTCGTTGCAACGATCGCGAGCATGGGAAATGTAAAAAAGACCAGCATCAGCCACAGAATTCCCGACACATTAGCATTTCCGTGAGCATCGCTCAACGCTACGGATTGACCGTGAAAGAGAGGCATCAATCCCAGATCCGTATGGAAGAGCGTCCCTAAAAGAAACACCGTCCACAGCGCATTGATTCGTTCTGGATAGTTTGCTGACATTAGCTTTTTACCTCATTGACTCAGAAGGGCCAAATACTCTTTTCGCAAATATTTAAGTGCGCTCAAAACCGGATTGGGAGCAGATTGCCCTAACCCGTAAAGACTCGTGTATTTCACCCCATGGCCTCACTTTCGTCAGGAACACTGCCATGGGAAGGTATATTCAGGGTAAGTACGGCGCAGGAAGCGTGATGCAGAACGTAATTGCTCACGCTCCCTAAAAGAGTTCGCCGATCCCTGTTCGTCCGTGACGACCCATGAGAATTAAATCTGCACCCCAACTTTTAGCAAATTCACAGATACTTCTGCCGGGACTTCCATCGATCTGGCAAGACTCCGCACTAACACCTGCTGCTTTTGCGGCCTCCACATCAGCTTCTAGCTTGTCCAAATTCTGTTTTTTGAATTTGGTCCATGCCTCACGATATTGGTCGAACTGCTGTTCCGTTACCAAGGAATAGAAACCGCCAGCATAAACTAAAGGTTGGTACCCAGATCCATCCTCCAGAGATACCACATGTACTAGCTTCAGTTGAGCATCAGTTATTTTTGCAAGGGCAATAGCCGCATCCAAAATTGAGGGAGAGAAGTCGGAATAATCTAGTGCAACAACCACCTTATGAAACATATTCATTGCCTTTTCCGAGATTCATGCAAAACTCTCAATCCTATTTTTTCAACTTTAACCAAATCCCTATGAGGAACTTGTGAGGAATCAGATTTGGTTTCCCCCCTAACCACCCTTGCCCCGTTGAGTCTAAAACAAAAACAATCGCTGCATCCGTTCGGAGTCAGCAGGAACGCTAGCAGTCCACAAAAATTACGAATGATTTTGAGATATTTGGAATGGAAGATAAAATTTGGGACAAATACAGTTCTAATACTCCGACCCAAGACTTTCGCTATCGTAGAAGGAAAGGGACATTTCTGAGTAAGCTGGATCCAGGCAACTAAGCATGGTTGAATTGTTCCTTCTGCTAACTGGATTCCTTAAGTATGCTTTCCACAACACCCATTCAGTGGTATCCCGGCCATATTGCTAAGGCTGAAAAAGCCTTGCTCGAACAAATCAAGCGCGTTGATGTGGTGTTAGAGGTACGGGATGCTCGGATTCCTCTAGCAAGTTCTCACCCTCAAGTCGATCGATGGATTGGTGATAAACCCAAAATCCTGGTGCTCAATCGAGTGGATTGTATTAGTCCTAAAGCAGTCGATCTTTGGCGAACTTGGTTCAAGGCACAGGGGGAAAATCCATATTTCACGGATGCTCGACGAGGTAAAGGGGTGAGTGCGGTGGCTAAAGCCGCTCAACTCACAGGAGAATCTCTCAACCAACGCCGCCACGCG
>JAAURS010000392.1 GCA_012032135.1 Acaryochloridaceae cyanobacterium RU_4_10
GAATCTTAGCAATACCAAGCCCCGTAAGCATTCCACCGATTGAAAAAACATTAGCGCCATTAGCGCTACACCAGTTGCCGCCAAAACAGGCTGATTTTTACGTTCTAAAATTGAGTCGCCATACTTCCATAACACCCATGCACAAGCAATGCTAATCGGAAGCGTAAACAGTACCGTAAATTCGTGATACTCCATCAAAATATATTGTCCCAAAGGTGAATTCTCCTTCAGCCAAGCACGGGCTCCACCCATACTTAGATCGGCACGATACCGCATGTAGGCCAAGTTACCTGTGGCGATCGCCAAAAATGACAACAATGCTGACCAAAATGACAGCGTCCGCATTTGCGGCAAAATACTGCTAGATCCACGCAACAACGGAAAAGCAAGGTGTCCGGCATAGGCCATCACAACCATTGCCATCAACGATCCCATCCCGTGAAGCGTTCCCATCCAGCGTTGCCAGGGACTGGGATGTAATAAATTTACAAACGGAAAGAGCAGGAATAGTCCCGCTGAGAGAATAGATAAACCATAAACGGAAACCTGAGCGACATCTAAGCGCCTAGGAAACGCTGCTGTAGCTAAGTGTACGTCTGATTCTACTTCTAACTGTTGCACGACAAGACATCCTTATACGCTAGAACTTGACCCAACAAAGTGCCCAGAAAACATTTTTCAAAATGCTTTGCCGGACGTTTTTGACCATGAACTTTCTAAAGTACGGGTCTATCAAAAAATACAGCTTCCTAAAAAGCTTTCGGCATATGAATTGTACTTTTATTACAATTGAACAGTAGACTAACTAGATAAGCCTCTAAGAATGATTGAAGCTCCAGTTCAAATTGTTTAACTGCATACAGTTCAGTTAGACTTGACCTTGGAGACACATAAAAGCTCATCGCTACTTCATATCATTTAAGTTGTATTTAGTGCAACTATCTCCAGAATTTTCTTGAAAATGCTTAGAGTTAGACTGTAATCTCTGATATTTCATGATATTTCATGATACTTCATGATAACAAAGCTTATGTTTTATCTATTGACATTTAGTTTTAACTAGCTGTAACTTAGCCTTAGTGGTATTTACAATGTTTTCGAATGTCTCCTAGGTAAGTTTGATTCACTTAAATCTTTGAGCAAAGCTTTTAGGGTATTTCATTAACCCTGCGGATCCTTGCTGCTCATTTTTCATGAATCAAAGTCCTATTTTATTGAGTTCTATTTCAGAAGCTAAGTCAGCTATTCAAAATAACTTGACCAGAGATAAACTAGAGATAAGGGCTGTTGATAGCTCCGATATTTAGTAGTATGGCTGTCCAAATTGTGACTGTAAGCAGCGAGGTAAGGCATTACCTTATGGAGTGTATGACTTGTGGCTCAATCAAGGATGGGTGAACGTGGGCATTGACCATGATACAGCCGAGTTTGCCGTGGAGTCCATTCAGCGCTGGTGGTACGAGATGGGGATGCAGCTTTACCCCAGTGCTGAGCGGTTGTTAATCACGGCTGATTGTGGTGGGAGCAATGGGTATCGGGTCAGGCTTTGGAAATTGGAGTTGCAGTGTCTAGCGGATGAAACTGGATTAGAAATAGAGGTGTGCCATTTTCCGCCAGGTACGAGTAAGTGGAATAAGATTGAATACCAAATGTTTTGTCATATCTCGCAAAACTGGCAAGGAAGACCTTTGACGAGTCGGCAGGTGGGCATCAATCCGATCGACCATACCCAGACAAAGCAAGGATTAAGCATTCGAGCCAAACTTGATAAGCATCACTATAAGACCAAGATTAAGGTGACCGATGAAGAGTTTAAGGCGATTACAATTGAACGAGATTCCTTTCATGGTGAATGGAATTATCGCATCAAACCAAGAGACTGAACTACTTAAATTGTCCAACTTATTTTGAATAGCTGCCTTAGTATTACGCCTGTTGTTGAATCCGGTGGATTGTCAAAGGTTGAGCTGATGAAACAACAAGAGGTAGTTCAGAAGGCTCAAGCGGAGGTAGAAAGGCTACAGGAGGAACAGGCAAGGTTAGAACTTGCGATCGCTCAATTCTGTGAGAAGGTTGAAAATACGGTATCTGTTTCTCAAAAAGATGCCCTGACAACTATCTCAAACAATGACACGCAGATTGCTGAAATTGACAGTCAGTTTGCCAAGGCGCTAGTAGAAAATGGAAAACAAATTACTGAGATTGATAATAAGCTAGCGCAATCTCAGTCAACGTCCTCACAACTTCTTCATGTTTAACTGTCAATTTAAGAAATAGAGATGGCAAGAGAGCCTCTCTATTTCCTAACCCTGTGACAACCAGGAAGCCGGTTCCATGAAACTCCTGCCTCGGTCATTGCCGACCCCAGATCGAAACAACAAATCCACTCAGGAAAACGATTCCTTAGAGTCTAATGTTTCAGATGTTTCAGACAAAGAGCGATCGCCCCGCAATCTGCCGCTTAAGCCCATCCTCTACGGAGTCTTGGGAATTGCAGCCTGTCTCGGACTGATTGCGGTTTTTCGGCCCGCACCAATTCCCATTAATACAGGCCGAGTCGAACAAGGCAACCTTCAGGTTACAGTCAATGCCGAAGGCAAAACGCGAGTGCGAGATCGCTTCACCATCGCAGCCCCCATCAACGGCTACCTCGATCGCATCCAGCTCGACGAAGGCAATCGCGTCGAAAAGGGTGCCCTGGTCGCTCGCATCGACCCCCTTGCTGCCAATTCGTCAGTCCAAAATGCCTTGAGTCAAATTGCCGAATGGCGCGCCCAACGCATCGGCGTGGATACCCAACGTCCCAAGACTGCCAATCTAAAACAAGCACAACTTCGAATTCAGGTCGCCTGGGATGCGCGACAGCAAGCCGCCGCGAAAGTAACACAAGCCCAGGCGGATCTAGAACAAGCTCGACGGGATAAACGGCGATCGCAAGAGTTAGCAGCAGCAGGCACGATTCCCCGTCAAGCAAGAGAAACCGCTGAGCTAAACGAAACCACCCGAGCTAAGGCACTAGAAACCGCCATTCTGGCAGAAAAAACAGCAGCCTCTGAAGTTAACGTGGCCCAAGCCGCGCTGACTGTATTGCAACAGCAACAGCGCGACCCCGATTATTTGCTGAGAGTTTACGATGCGCGGATTGCTAGCGTAGAAGCGCAACTCTCTAAGCTAAGGGATGAAGCAGCGCGAACCAACCTTTATTCACCATCTTCAGGCAAAATCCTAAGAATTCTTCAAAAAAGCGCTCAGTTTGTTGCAGCGGGCACTCCTTTATTGGAAGTAGGGAATCCCGCTAAATTAGAACTGGTCATCGATGTCCTTTCAGCGGATGCGCTCAAAATCCATCCCAGCGATATTATTCTGATCGACCGAGGTACCGATGTGTCACCTATTCAGGCAAAAGTGCGACGGGTAGAACCCTCGGCCTTCACCAAAACCTCCGCCCTTGGTGTCGAAGAACAACGGGTGAACGTAATCGGAGACTTTATCGATCCCTCCCAATTTTGGGGCGATGCCTATCGAGTGGAAACGCGGATTGTGGTTTGGGAGGGAAAAAATATCTTAAAAGTACCGCTAAGCGCGCTGTTTCGCTGTAAACCCTCTTGGTGCGTGTTTGCAGTGCGGAAGGGCAAGGGAGCACGTCATCCTCTCGCGAGAGAAAAATTATGATCGAGGAGTAGCGAATCAAAACAGAGGGGAACCCATGAATCCTGAACAAACGCAGCAACTGAAATTTCATGTTGATGGCATTGCCCAAA
>JAAURS010000393.1 GCA_012032135.1 Acaryochloridaceae cyanobacterium RU_4_10
GTAGCGGTCGCGGGGAGCGCATTTTGCTGCTGGAGTTGGGCGATCGCGTCTTTGATCCGATACTGGGCTGACTTCTCGCTTGGCTTGGTGGTAGCTGAAGTCTGCGATCGACTTTTGTTCGCCGTGGTATCCAGTCTCTCGGCTTGCTGGGCCACCGAGGGGCCAATAATATTTCATCGCCCAAGACGCTACATCTCTAGAGCGCTGTTTGAGATCTTTTTGGTGGTTGCTGTGTTCTTGGAAGCCTGGGATACTCTGGGCGGTTTGTTCGATATATTGGGCGATTTGTTCTACGGAGTCCATGCCCATGAACACTCGCGCTTCACACGCGATCGCTTTGAGTTTTTCGTTGGTTTGACCGGGACCGCTCCAGCCCAGTTTTTCCTCGTTGATACGCTCTTGCCAGCTCTCAAGACTTTGGGGGGTGCGATCGCCTCTGCGGATTCTATGGTTGAGCTTGGCGTCTGCGATCGCATTTCTTAGGAGCGGCAGATCTTGATGGGTAGCGGCAAGGTCGAAGGCGTCTAGCCAGTTCTCTAAGCTCCAGGGCAAGGGGGTTAGATCTTGGTCTAGCGGGATGAATCCTGTGTCGGGTTGGAAGGGCAGACGAACCCCATTGTATAAACTGAAGCCTTGCGCTATATAACGCTTGGGGTTGGGGAATATTTCGCATTGGCCGGATCTGATTGGGATGCCTGCGGCGCTCAGGTGCAGTTTGAGGGCAACCGCAAGGCCATAGCTTCCGATCGCTTCGGGCAAAGGAATATAGATGTGCAGGCCACCGCTATGGCTACTTTGGTTGATGAGGGTTCGGGTGATGCCAATGTCTTCGAGGGCGTCGAGTATGGTACTGAGGGCCGATGGGTTTTGCGCGGGGTGGTATTGGGAAGTGCGATCAATGTCGATGATGCCCCATCTCGTTTCTTTGTCTGGGCGGATGCCGATGATGCAGTTTTCGTCTTGGTGCAGGCTCCACAGTTCGACCGGGGCAAGGGGATACTTTTTGATGGTTTCCCAGTCAATCTCTGAGCCTCTGCTAGGGGCATCCGCATAGATCCAGTCCCAACCGTTCGGAAACAGGTTGGCTAAACGTTGACCTGTTTCGGACAAAGGCAACGGTCCCAACAGTTTTGTGGGATTAATAGATTTTTTGGTTTTGCGCTTGTGGCTGCGCGATGCCTGCGAGCGCATCTGTTTCTCTGAGCGATCGCCTTGTGGTATTGGTTGCACGGATTCATCTCCACTTTTGTAGAGAGTGGAGACAGTCTTTGCAATGAACTTTGCAGACCGAGCACTTGGGTATGGGTGTCCCGTGGGGGGTAATACAAAGCGTTGTCCAGCAAAGCCTCACACTGCTGGATGTATTCAGTTCGAGAAAGATAGACACAGAATTACCTTGTGACGGATATGTGTGAAAATTCGTCAAGTAGGCACAGTGACAAGTGCTCGATCTGATGCTAGAATCAAGCTGCGTCTAAATTTTTAGACAAAAATCTCTGTGGCCTCTTGAACGATTTGTTCAAAAACTTTGCGTAGAAAGCTTAGAGCTTGACTACGGCCACCTTTAGGGGGTAGCTCTCAATCTCAGATAAAGCCGCGAAACTTGTCACTGGGATTGATGAGCGGTCTTAACACCCCAAAGTTTTATTAAACCAAATACTTTCAATACGCATCACCTCCTTTTTTGCGAAATAGAGGCAGGTATGAGGCAAGACACCATGGTGTTTTTCGTCGTCCCCTGGTGCACGAGATTATTCTGAGTTAATACTTGTGCAAGGTTGGCGATCGTATGCAGCAGAAAAAGTAAGCTGTTGCGGCATCGACAACGCTTGAGAAGGAAACTATTGAATTGAAAAAATTTCTGTAATTTCTTATACAGCAGGTAAAGTCCTATTATTGGACCAGATTCTCTAGTACCCGCCCAGATGAGTTCCACAGAATTTACAATGTGATGCCTCAACTCCCATAGAAGAAATCCCAAAGCAAATTCATAGTCTTTTGCAAGGCGAACTTGGCCTTTAAAGCGGTCTTTAGACATTAGCTGTAGCATTTAGCGCGTTTATACCGTTGAAAGGCTACCACTCTCTTCCGCTACGATCAAGGCATCCAAAACCCAACATACGCCGGAGTTACAGGCATAAAATACGCCGGAGTTACAGGTGAATTCATACGCCGGAGTTACAGGTGAACTAGGGAATGTTATACGCCGGAGTTAACAGGTGAATTCATAACGCCGGAGTTACATGGTAGTGGTCAAAAAACGTACGCCGGAGTTACAGGCAAGCTTAAAAAAACTACATCGAACTTTGTGCGCTTGGGTATTGTTGGTAAGATCGACAGCGATCGACTTAGATCCTTTATGGCTGCAAAAAAGAGCGAAGGCGCGAATTTTCCGGTAGATGGGCAATTGATGATGATATTGCCCAGAGCATCAGCATCTGTGAAAAATCCTGATGTTCGGCTTCCCATTCTCCGGTCGGATGGAGAGGGTTACTACATGGAAATGAGGGTGGAAGCGGACGACTCAGAGGAGAGTGAGGTTGCCGTTACACGCAGAATTCCACTGGATAACCTGACGTCTGAAGAGTGGCAGGATCTCAAGCAGCAATACAACAATTTTGACCTTCAAGCCTGCATTATCAAAGGAATAGCCAGCGGTATTGAAAATATTCAAGATCGCAAGCTACAACGTCTGTGTACGGCTCTACTCACCTTTCTAAATCCCAGGCAGGTATCAATTGTCCTCTATCTCTATCAAGAGGCTGCGCGACAACAGAATGGGTCATTCGTTAATTTTCGCTCCAACGACTTGCTGGAAAGTTTAGGCTATTCAAAAACTTCTGATGGTGGATTTGCTTCCAAAGTAAGGTCTCAATTGAACAGAGATCTCGTGACGCTCCATCGTACAGAACTGGTACTGGCCCAGTCACTGCACAAAGGAAACAGCTTGGGTGCCAAAGTTACGGTCAAGAGCGTCCTTAGGATACGGGGATACGAAATTGACAATGTTCCAAGGGATTTTGACCTGGTGAAAGCAGCAGATTATACCTATGAGCTGGCTGATGAATATACTATATCCCTAGAGTTTTTCGATGGAATTGTGCGATCGGGTGACTACGTCCTTTTTGCAAATAACAGCCTCGACATTAAGCAAAAACTAGGTACCAATGCTAAGAATGACTACAAAACTAAGTTGTTGGTCTACCTCGCCAGTCGGATGAAGTGGGACAAGCTACAAGATGGGAATCTAACGGTCTCTAAAAGCTACCTTCTGAAAAATTTGGACCTATTGGGAAGTAATTCTTCTCGGAATAATCAAATCTTCTGGCGGACTGTGGAAGAGCTTACTCAGGACGGCTACATTCTTGGCGCACAAGAACTTCCAGGTCAACGAAAGACCTCAATCCAGTTTCAAATAAATCCTCAAAATATGAAGAATATTTTTCTTGGAAATGATGTTTAGTCCCTTTAGGGAAAGCCTCGCGCTCTCCCTAAAGGGAGCGTCGGGATGAAAAGCGTGTAAGTTGAGAGACTTTGCCTGACCGCCCTTCGGCAAGCTCAGGGACCACCATAAAACACTGAAATACCCAGCGCAGTGTAGGGGTGTCAGTCGGCTTACCTAACTGACTCGGGATAGGCCCATGGCACCGATTCTGACGAAACGGGCCATTCGGCTTGAAAGCCTTTTTCTGAATTGATTTCAGGGTTTTAAAAAACCTCAATTTAGCTCAGCCGATAACACCTGAGCCAAAACTTGGAG
>JAAURS010000394.1 GCA_012032135.1 Acaryochloridaceae cyanobacterium RU_4_10
TGCGGTCTTCATCGTCACGAGCGTTAACCTACTGAAATGCTCCAGTCGAGAACTGACGCTCAATCAATGGTTGAAACCCTTCAGTGTGGGCTGGATAATATCGGGATTGACGATGTTTCTACCCCTGGTACAGAAGGGATCTCTGGGTCCGATCGCAGTCACCTATTTCCTCATCGGTGCCTTAATCATCAATACCCTCGTACTGTCCACCTGCTCAAGATTGCCCAACCGGATCGTGGATGTGAAGTCTCCAACGGTCGAAATGATGGGTGGGGTAATTCTGAAGCTAATCGGTCGCGGGGCTTATGTTGTGATCAAGAGTCAGGCGATCGCATTGCTCAAGCTTATTGAGTCAGCGATCGGGTTGCGCCGTCAGGTTGTGCGATTGGGTGTGGCTTGACACTCAGCTTGTACTTCATAGACTTTGGTTACAGCATAGAAGGAACCCAGTCTTTGTAATAGTTGTTGGACAGACAGCCAAACAATTAGTTCAACGATGCTTGCAGGGGTAAGCAGAGGTGAAATGTCCCTTAAAAGTTTGGGATCGATCCGTGCTGGACTGCTGGATGCAGCCCTAGCGAGAAGGATAGCCGCAGCATCCCGTTTAGACATCCCAGGCAGTTCAGATAGGTCTAAAAGTGTTTGTTGATATGAAGAAATATCCTCCACACTCGGTTTTGCTGCAAACCGCGAAATTGGGTCAAAGGTCGTTTCATCTAAACTAGGAGCCAGTCGTCCTGCAATCAGACGAGCTTCCTGCTCTGAAGTCTTATTCTTCACCACTGTTGCGTAAACGAATCCAGCGAGGCATTTTGCCGTCAAACCCACCTCGCTCTGCTCTGAATCCAGATTATCGCGTAGAACCGTAGTTAAAGCCCGAATTACCCTTTTATGCCTAAGATGGCTCAAAATGGGGAATGAATGTCCCGTGTGTTTTTCTAGGAATACACCCGCTTCTGGCCATTGATTCGGAACATCGGTTGTCCAATGTTGTTCTAACCGGATCGCCGAAGGCACTTGCTGCAAAACACGAAAATAGGTTCCGAGGCTATCCTTCTTGGGCAATACTGACTCATTCGGAATCTTGACATCCACTTCAGCATGCTGACCTGGACTCCATCCGGTGAGTGTTAGCAATGCACCCACTTCATTAATAGACTTGCTTTCAAGTTCGACACCAAGAGCATCCATGAATTTATTCAGAAAACCCATCAGCCCAATAGAGAGGACGATCCATTCAACGTCTTCAGTTGAGAAGTGCTCAGTAAGGGCAACGCATTGGGAAGTTGTAAGATCAGATGGAACCCGCGCCATTGCTTCAGCTACGGTGAAAACTACTTCCTCGCGCAAATCTCGATATCCGGTCAAAGATGCGGGTTTGGCTCCACGCCGTAGTGCAAAAGCAAAAGTGTGAGCCGAACAATAGGCACAAGCGGCTACCCTACTGGAAGCGTACATCGCTAAACCAACGAGATGTTTCGGGGCTCCAAGTCCGAATAACGAAAAAGGTAGATTCAAGCAGTTAGGGACAAGTAAATTGTAGGTGCGGAAACCAATTGGCCAGATTTCAAGCAGTGGATCGCAGTTAGGAATCACACCAATTAATGTCTTGACTAGCTCTAGCATGGGGTGATAATTCCTATGCAAGAAATCAAAGTCAACCGCTGATGGCTTCAGTTGTTGTGCTAGCGTTGTTGGTTTCAAGAGTTCTTCTCCATCAGGTACTAGATTCTTCGCTAGGTAAAATCTTCAATCTTTAGAATACGCTTTTTTCACACTGCCAACACCAACTGCACTTGCTTCAACTCCCGTCCACCCTCAGGCAAAGGCTCAGGCTCACACGTTTTTGCCGTACAGTACTTTTGATAAGTGCACCGATCGCAGTGCCCCCCGACCTTAGGCTTCCACTCAGCATCTGTCCGCAACTTCGTAGCGAGGTCTGAGATGAGCGATCGCACTTGCTCCCGATGCTCTGGCGTCACATCGAACGATAGGCTTTCGCCCGATCGCAGAAAGATGAGCGTGAGTCGTTTGAGCGATTGTTTATAGACCTGTTGGAGTGCCAGGTAGTACAGCCCGAGTTGTACATCCACTGAATCAGGGACAGTCGTATTCTTCGTTGTTTTGTAGTCAATCAATTCCAGGCTGCCGTTCGTATTGTCCAGGCGATCGTAACGACCATTGAGGGCAAACTCAATATTCTCGAACTGCACTTTTGCACTAATTTTGCTTTCAACACCCAAAGGTCTGGGCATCACGTCTATGGTTGCCACAAAATCATCATAATAACGCCGCAGGATATTGCGACCATCGATAATCTGCACTTCAGAGAGCTTACTAACACTAACCCCCCAACACGATTCAAACCAGTCCCATTCTGGCTTGTGGTCGTTATAGTGCCAATCCCGATAGGCGATCGCCAGCGCCTGATGCAACGCATTCCCCAAATCAGGGGAACCGAATGCCGAGCGAGAGCTAATCCCAAGCTCGTAGCGAAAGTTGTACTGCTGGGGGCACTGTTTGTATGTGACAAGCTTTGTGGCGGAGAGTTTGTAAGTCATGGGCGCAAACAGTTGAGCATGAACCGGAGCTATGCGCTGAGGGCGCTGTAATGCAAAAGCATGAGTTGTTCGGCCCGTAGAGTTTCAAGCGCGTAGGTATGTCCTTTTTTATCCACGAACTCCACCTCGAAGACATTGGGTTCATAGACTTCCACAATTGTGCCCACCTGCCCACGGAATAATCCGCTTTCTGGCGCGTCGGTTAGCAACGTCACAACATCCAGTAGTTGCATAGATTGGGAATCCATTGAACCCTCCTTCAGAGAATGTAGCAAGTAATCAAACGGGGAAATGTTTCTGAATCTCGAACAATCCAAACGCTATGAATGAGTGCTTGGCGATCGCCTCTAGTCATCATGAAATCAATGACGTACTTTTGGCCATATGGATTGCGCTGAATCGGAACTGCATCATGAGTCCGAACAGCCTCCAAAAGTGCTGCAACAAGCTCCTCTGCGTTGTCTTGAGTTAGGCCCAAAGCCGAACGAAAAACCCTTGCTTTATGCTGACCTTCAGAATGCTCTGGGTCTAGACAGTAAGTTAGAAGTTTCCGCATCTCAATGATAGCGTCGTCTGGGTGGGGGAGTTTCATGAAGCCGCTTCAAAACTTAGGGTACATTGTAGCATTATTTAGACCCTAAATTTATCGCTAAACCACTGATAGGGCAATCACCGCCGGAACTTTTAGGGTCTAGCAACAACTAAAACAGACCCTAAAGATCCGGTAAACTTAGGGTACAGATACACCCCACTCGTACCCTAAACATGCCGAGACGCCAGAGCAAATCGATCGCAGTCCAGAGTTTGCTGAAGAAGGCCGCTGGATTGAGTCAGAGTGAGCTGAGGGCTTTGGTGAGTGGTTTACAGGGGTTGATGCAGATTGAGGTTGAGCGGGATGAGTATGGCAAGCCCCCAAATCAGGAGGGCAATATCGAGGAGAAGTATATTAATGGATGTGGGCCGTATCGGTATTTGCGCTATTGGGAAGGGAAAATTCATAGATCGGTTTATTTAGGGAAGAAGGAAGGGTAGCGATCGCCCAGTCCTCACCCACGCTATAAGGCCCATGGCACCGATTCTGACGAAACGGGCCATTTAGTCTAAAAGCCCTTCAATGACTGACTTTCAGGACTTAAATTCCACTCAAAATCTTGAAGTCGGTGATTTTTGGATCCCTTTTTGGGTTTG
>JAAURS010000067.1 GCA_012032135.1 Acaryochloridaceae cyanobacterium RU_4_10
ATGGGCCGTCCCTACATTGGTAATGATGGCAATATCCGGTCGCGCAATTTGGGTTAAAGTTGCAATCTCCCCTCGCGCTCGCATCCCCATTTCAATGACGGCAAAGGCATGGTCGGGGTTGAGGTTAAGTAAAGTTTTAGGTACCCCAATTTCATTGTTGAAGTTTGCTTCTGTTTTTAAAACTGAGCCTGCGGTTTGGAGTGCAGCGGAAATAATTTCTTTGGTAGTGGTTTTGCCTACAGACCCCGTCACCGCAATCACTGGAATCGAAAATTGGTCCCGCCACCAGCGCCCCAGTACCTGATAAGCCAAAAGCGTATCGCTAACCAGAATTTGCGGCACGGCTGCGTCAAGAGGCCGATCTACGATGGCCGCGATCGCTCCGGCTGCGATCGCTTGTTCGACAAAGTGATGGCCGTCAAAACTCTCCCCGCACAGGGCCAGGAATAACGCTCCTGGCCGAACCGTCCGCGTATCGGTATCGATTCCAAACGCTATTTTTTGGTGCAGATCCTTAGAAATATGAAGTGGAGTTGCGTTGAGAACGTCAATTAATTGGGCAAGGGCGACTTGAAAGGTCATACAAAAGACAACAGTGAATAAACCTCAAATTGTAATTTACCATCCCAGCCCAATCCCTGAGATCTTGTCTCTATAATTCCTTTAGCTAGCCATTCGATTGGAATCCTCCTTTTTGACAAAGGTCGATCCAAAGAATTGCGGCAGTAATAAACCAGACCGAGCTTTGTACTCCTCAAAATCAGGATATTTGGACAGCGATCGATCTTTTTGTTTCATTCCAGGCAAAAAGACTGCAAATGCAAATATGCCTAAAATTACAAAGGAAACCCAATGCATGGATAGCAATGCAAAGCTTCCGTAGATAAATAATTCGCCCAGATAGTTGGTATTTCGAGAACGGGTGAAAAATCCTTCAGTAATGAGCCCCGGATGATATTTGAGGGTGTAATACTTTTGAGCATCGCTAGTGTAGTGCAAGAAGACACCCAAAAGATTTGCAAAAATAGCGATCGTCAATAAGGGTGCTGGGGGTGCAACGCCGCGACTGATGAGTAACCAGGGTGCCACCCAGTAGAGTCCTAATGCCAAAAAGGTTATGATTCCTGTGCCAATAGAAGTATCTTCTTCCCAACGCTTATCGGGATAGATGCGGTCTTTGAGGAGCCATAGGAAACCATATCCACCATGAAGCGCCAAATAAATCCAAGCGCCAGTCGAAAAATTATGATAGGCCACCATCATAGCTAGAACGACCAAGGCTGTTAGTCCTTTGTGGAGATTAATCGGATATTTGAGTTTCATGTTTATTTCAAGATGGTGTATCTACTCAATTCTGAGACTTTTGGGTGAGACTGACCAAAATCAAGCAGAAAACTATTAATCCAAAACATAGCCCTCCCCCTACTAGGGTTAAGCTCATTTCTTCTCCCTCTAATTGAGATTGACTCAACCACACCAATATTGAAAAAAGACCCACTAAAATTCCTGCTATTCCCCCTAATCTAACCCAAGGACGTTTAATCCAGGGTGGCGAGGTGGAGATTGATGAAGCGCTTGAAATCTGAGTAGTTGGAATTTCAGTCCTCACTTTTGGCGTCGCCCCTACCTTAGGTAGGGGCGAGCTGGGTAGCTGGGTTGGAGCAGTGACATTTGTTGCGTGAGAAGGAAAGCGTTTCAGTTTTTGAGTCGCTTTTTGGCCCAATCCATCTACCTTTACCTTCACACGCTGAGTTGTCTTGGCGACTAGAGTCTGCTGAGTTGTTGGAATGCCCGGAAATACATCCACTCCCAGCGATTTCTTGCGATCGCACCAATAACATCGACCGTAGGTTTTACTAAAATAGTGGTTTTTTACTTTGTGACAACGCTTGAGATCCGCGATCGCTTCTCTCAATACTCCCATCCATTCATTTGCGCTAGGTCGTGCCGATGGCTGGAGATGTCCGGTATTAAAGCAACGCACAAAACAGTCCTGAATTGCTGGATGAACTACGGTCAAAGGAGTTGTGAGGGAACTGGCCTGAATGGGGCTATTGGGGGCATAGGGCCACCAGCCCTTTTGCAATAATTCATTGGGGTCTGGCGAATCTCCAGGCCCAACCCAACGCCCCTTAAAGGGATGGTCGCCAAACAGCAGGAGATGGATGATAATGCCCAAACGGAAGCGATCGTGGATGACCGTTTGTTCTACGGTTGCCAAATCCTGACCCAGAAGTTCTGCCGGAGTGAATCCTTCCGACCCCACTGGACAGCGATAGAGTTCGCCCGTTTTAGGATGGCGCACTTGAAAAGAATCGGTGTCGATGATGGAGGGTAAGGCCCCATTGGTGACCAAAATATTTTGGGGTTTGAGATCCCCAATACATACCCTGCTAGGTGAATGGCCCAAACCAGAGAGGCTACATTCATGGCCGTAGCGTGGAGGTAAAGCCAGTTAAACTCCGGTAACACCTTTTGGCGTCGGAATGGGTTGTAGACTTCCAGAAGTTCCAGGGCATTGGATACTTCGGGCATCAAAAAACCGACCGGAACACCGCTCGCATCTTGTAACAGCGATGTGGGCCATGCAAAAGAAATATGGTTGATGTGAGCGTTGGGGTCTTGAGGGGGATGAGCAATCATCACCTCAAGTTTTTGAATCCGCTCTGGTTTGGGCAAAGAGTAGATCTTGGCCAAAAAACCTGGACGATCGGTTCGCCAGATGACTCCTTCTCCACTGGCCGCCAATTGTTGAACCAGGGAAATATTTTGACCTGTCTGCGTACATGTGAGTGTCGTCATCGGCCTTTCCCCTTGGAGCGCTGACAGATATTCTGTCTGAAATTGAGTCCGATGGTTCATTGCAATGGGTTTGTTTTTATAATCCACTGGGTTCATACAGACAGAGCAACAGGGTTTTGTCGTCGTCGGTGTGGCTGTTTAAATACTCAGAATCCAGAAAACCCATGATGTAGGTATCATCCTCTTCTGGACTTGGCGTTTCTAAGAGATATTCCTCCAAGGGTTTGAAAAACGGCGGATGAGTGCTCCAGTCTTGAGTTTTAAGCGCCAATCTCTCAAAGGCATCAGTTGCAGCACAAATAAATCGGGGTGAGCCAGGTATTACTCTGACCTGAAGGTCTTCAAGGGCTGTGGATGCAGTTACAAAGGTGGTTTGATTTACAAATTCGCCTTTGTCTGGTTGAAACATGAGCTGATAGGTCCCATCTCCTGAACTGCCTACAATAAATCCATCCCCAATTTGCATGGCAGCAAACCAATGGGGCGTGGCGACAAAGGCCAATACCGTACTGGCTAGATCTTCAAAGCCATAGCCGTTTTCTTCGGCCTGCTGTTTTAGAGCTGCGCGAACTTTGTGGGTGGTTCGCTCAAACAATCGTTTGATTTGCGCTTCCGTGGGCGATCGCTCCACAGTCGGCCACCCAGGATGTTCGTCATTGGGCTGGAGCCATTGTTCTAAATTCTCCAAATAATCCAGTGCGATCTTGATCGCCAATTTCGCACCGATTTCGCTTTGGGATGCGCTGCCCGCACCATCTGCGATCGCCCCCAGCATAATATCGCCCAGAATGCGCGTACCTCCTGTATCTTGGCAGGGCAACTGACGGTGTTGGTGACGCGTCCCCACCACAGACCGACTGAGCGATCGCCAACCCATGTTGTGTATTCCTCTAAAATTTTGCCTTTACATTGTAATTTGGCCCCAGCCAACGGGGGGTAACGCCAGCACCTCACCCACCTTACCGCTGGAAACCCGTTTCATGGACTTACTCAACCACACAAATAACGCCTGAAAATCCAGCCCGTTCAGCAACACCGGAGGGCGATCGGGGGGTGCAATTTGACGGAGGGTTTTCATGTCCGCCCCTTCCACCGCAACGGAAAAGAAACAAAACTTTCGGTCCAATTCACCTTGATGAATTCGCGCTGCTGCATCTTGCCACGGATCCGTCGGTGCGCCATCCGTAATTAGAAAGACCCAAGGCCGATAATACTGAATGCCGTTGGAATGATAAACCTCCTTACGGGCGGTCAGTAAATCCAAAGCATACTCAATCGCCTCGCCCATCGGTGTGACATTATCGGCGACGAGTGCGGGCGGGTCGAATTGGTCGATGGTGACAAAGTCTTGAACCAACGTCACCGGACCAAAGGTAATCAGCGCCACCTCCACACTCAAAGAGGCTTTAGTATCCGTCTGAATATTTTCCCTAAACAGCCTTACCCCTTGATTCAGTGCTTCAATGGCATCCCCCACCATCGAGCCCGAGGTATCCAGCAACAAAATCACAGGGCAACGATTCTCAGGATTTTGGACAAATCAGGTAATCCTACGGGCATGTTGCCCTCCTCAACAGACACAAAATTCCTCTGAATTCTACAACAACCAATACTTATACTTGGCATCAAAATTAATTCATGAGGGTGTCAGCACGGTCTGATAGACTTGTACATTGATACGTGAGATACAAAACGCGCCGCAACATCAGCATCTGGGAGGACTCATTGCGTGGATAATGTCATCGGTCTAGAGATTATAGAAGTCGTCGAACAAGCGGCGATCGCATCTGCTCGTCTCATGGGAAAAGGAGACAAAAATGAGGCAGATCATGTGGCAGTAGAAGCCATGCGGGAGCGGATGAACAAAATCTACATGAGAGGCCGGATTGTCATCGGCGAAGGCGAACGGGATGATGCCCCCATGCTCTACATCGGCGAAGAAGTGGGAATCTGTACCCGCGAAGATGCTGCTGACCTCTGTAGCTTAGAAGAATTGGTTGAAATCGACATTGCCGTTGACCCTTGCGAAGGGACCAACTTGGTTGCCTACGGTCAAAATGGCTCTATGGCCGTGCTAGCCATTTCTGAAAAAGGCGGTCTCTTTGCAGCCCCTGACTTTTACATGAAGAAATTGGCTGCACCCCCTGCGGCTAAAGGTAAAGTGGACATCAACAAATCTGCCACTGAAAACCTCAAGATTTTGTCCCAGTGTCTCGATCGCTCCATAGAAGATTTAGTCGTCGTCGTTATGAAGCGAGAGCGCCACAATGACTTGATCAAAGAAATTCGGGAAGCAGGCGCGCGGGTTGCCCTCATTTCTGATGGAGATGTGTCTGCGGCTATCTCCTGTGCGTTCTCTGGGACCAATATCCACGCGCTGATGGGGATTGGTGCCGCACCTGAAGGTGTGATTTCTGCTGCGGCCATGCGTGCGTTGGGCGGTCACTTCCAAGGTCAGCTCGTTTATGACCCTGAAATTGTCAAAACGGGTTTGATTGGCGAAAGCAAGGAAAGCAACTTGGCTCGTCTGCGCGAAATGAATATCACCGATCCAGACAAGGTCTACGACGCGTCACGAACTCGCTTGTGGTGAGACGGTTTTGTTTGCGGCCTGCGGGATTACCAGTGGCACCTTGATGAAGGGCGTTCGGTTCTTCTCAGGGGGTGCAAGAACCCAATCCCTGGTCATTTCAACTCAGTCCAATACGGCTCGGTTTGTCGATACCATTCACCGCTTTGACTCAAAACCGCGATCGCTTCAGTTGAACTAGGTACATTCGACCCCGCTCCGTCCATCAGATCGAGCGGGGTCAATTCCTTACGTTTAGATAAGATCCAGCACTTAAACAATTTTTTGCCGAATTTTAAGACAAGGTATTTAATAAGAGGGGCATTGTAAGGGAGGCATCATGAATATTGCGGTTGTCGGGCTCAGCCATAAGACAGCGCCAGTTGAAATTCGCGAGAAACTGAGTGTTCCAGATGACGCTAAAGAAAAAGCGATCGCTCAGCTTCGGGGCTATCCTCACCTTGAAGAAGTTGCTGTTCTGAGTACCTGCAACCGTTTAGAGATTTATGTGGTTGCGAAAGAGACGGAACATGGCGTTCGCGAACTGACCCAATTTCTGTCAGAGTGGAGCCAAATTCCCCTTGCTGAACTTCGCCATCACCTCTTTGTGCTGCTACACCAAGATGCCGTGATGCATCTGATGCGGGTTGCATCGGGTTTGGACAGTTTGGTTTTGGGTGAGGGGCAGATTCTCTCCCAGGTCAAACACACTCACAAGCTGGCCCAGCAATATGAAGGAGCGGGTTCCATCTTAAATCGTCTGTTTAAACAAGCCATCTCCGCAGGTAAGCGAGTGCGAACTGAAACCAGTATTGGCACTGGAGCGGTTTCAATTAGTTCCGCCGCCGTAGAATTAGCCCATCTTAAAATGACCGATCTCTCAACCTGCCGCGTTGCAATTTTGGGTGCGGGAAAGATGTCGCGTTTGCTGGTGCAGCATTTAATCAGTAAGGGATCGAGTCAGATCGCAATTTTGAATCGTTCCCTTCAACGGGCGCAGGACCTAGCCAATCAGTTCAAAGAAGCGGACTTGGTCCTTCACAAATTTTCTGAACTAGAAGCGGTGCTGGCCTGTTCCGATCTCGTGTTTACCAGTACTTCCGCTACAGAACCTATCTTAGACCGTGCCATGCTGGAGCCCATCGTCTGCGATCGCAGCTCAATGACGATCGTCGATATTGCGGTGCCCCGAAATGTGCACGCCAATGTCAATGAACTGGCTGAAGTCCGAGCATTTAATGTGGACGACCTCAAGGCGGTCGTGGCTCAAAATCAAGAGAGCCGTCGGCAAATGGCGATGGAAGCCGAAGCGCTATTAGAAGAAGAACTAGAAGCTTTTGATGTGTGGTGGCGATCGCTAGAGACGGTGCCCACCATTAGCAGCCTGCGGGCCAAAATTGAAACCATCCGCGAGCAAGAGTTAGAAAAAGCGCTATCCCGTTTGGGGACAGAGTTTGCCGATAAACATCAAGAAATTATTGAGGCGCTCACGCGGGGAATTGTCAATAAGATTTTGCACGACCCAATGGTGCAGCTTAGAGCGCAGCAAGATATTGAAGCGCGCCAACGCGCGATGCAATCGCTTCAAATGTTGTTTAATTTGACTGCTGCACCCAGTCAAGGGCAACCTTAGGGGTTCATTTGCGTAAAAACTTGCTTTTTGAAGGCGGGATGTATGTTCTGGATCTGAGTCAGCTTACTGCAAAACCGTCATACTGACGCATAAAGGGAGAATGATAGGCCAATACGATCGCATCTCTAGGAATACCTTGCTCCATAAGCTCATTGGCGACACCAACTTCGGTACCGTCATATTGGATCCAAAGTTTTCACCTTTGAGATCGATATGAATCAGAACACCATAAACACGTTTTTTTTGGAGCCACCCTGTTCGGAGAACTTGATAGCGATCGCGTATGTTATCAAATAGCGTTTCCATTTCAATGTCGCCATAGGCAGGTTTGACTTGGCTGTGAGCAGTGAGAACGTCCTGAATAATCTGGCGATAGCGATTTACTTTATCCATTGTAGAATGCTCCTGTCTTCTACCTCGTAGACAATCAGGGTAATCTGCCAACCTTCTTTAATAAGTGCATCTTTGACGATGGAATGAAATAAGTCTCTGGCCATTTGATATAGTCGCTATTCCCAGCGTCACGGACTCTTTGAGATTTAGTTTTAATCCCCACCACCTATTCTGGGGTGCATTGAGAAGATTAATCTACAATCATTTCTAAATATTGTCGATCCAGTAAATATGCACCTCTAGCAAAGCGAACGCTCCAGACTTCACCAGGTGCCCGTCCCAAAATGACGCCTTCTTCTCCCATTTGCACCACATTCGGGGGGCGCAGCATCGGTACAGGTTCCGCTGTCTTGAAATAGGGAGGAACCGTGGCCAATCGAACGCGATCGCCTGTCTTAAACTCTATGTCTGCACTTGTATCCAAAGTTTTTTCCCAAAAGACCTTTTCCTTTAGGATAGCGCTCAACGATAACGATGCTGAGGTTGAGTAAGCATAAGGTGGACAGTGCCCACAACTTTTTAGTAAAACTTGGCGACCGCAAAGCTACAGTATGGAATATCCAGACTCCTCGATTCATTTCAGATTTGGTATCGTGAAATTGATAGACTTTTGGAGTCAGTGGGAGGAATTAGAACAAAACCCAAATCCATTTGCCGTAGTGGTGATGGCTCACCTGAAGACAATGGAAACACGCCCAGATCCAAAAAAGCGAAAGGTATGGAAGCTCACTTGTCCTGCGTCTCCTCTCTCGTCGTATTGGGATAGTTTCCCCTGAAATTGAAGCCAAAATCCGCACTCTATCGATCGCTCAAGTAGAAGAACTGGGTGAAGCTTTACTAAATTTCTCTCAACCATCGGATTTGGATGAGTGGCTCAGGCTACATGGTTAACTCAACTCTCGCACCGTTTTCAATATGGCTATTGTCTCTTCCCAAAGTCAACAACCCGCTCAACCAGGAAAGCGATCGCAAAGCACCAAAAGTTCGCGCAAACCCACATCAAACGTCCAAGCTGAACCCACAACCCCTGAAATCCCCCAATCCGAACCCCCAGCAAAACACCCCACCTCCCTCGTCAGACCAGAAGCCGAAGGAGAAGAGCGGCGTACTCAGAACGACGAAAAATTGCGGCCCCAGAAATTAGCAGAATATATCGGCCAACGGGAACTCAAAGAAGTCCTTCAGATTGCCATCCAAGCTGCCCAATCGCGCAAAGAAGCTCTGGACCATCTCTTACTCTACGGTCCCCCCGGCCTAGGCAAAACCACTATTTCCCTCATCCTCTCCACAGAAATGGGCGTGAACTGCAAAGTCACCAGTGCTCCAGCCTTAGAGCGTCCCAGAGATATCGTGGGTTTATTGATGAACCTCCAAAAGGGCGATATTCTGTTCGTCGATGAAATTCATCGGCTCTCGCGGATGACGGAGGAATTGCTCTATCCAGCAATGGAAGATTTTCGGTTGGATATCACCATCGGCAAAGGACAATCCGCCAGAATTCGGAGTTTGCCGCTTCCGCCTTTCACCTTGATTGGAGCCACAACCCGCGTGGGTGCGCTCTCCTCACCGCTACGCGATCGCTTTGGGTTTGTCCAGCGTCTTCGGTTTTACGAACCTGACGAACTGAGTAAAATCATCCTCCGTACAGCCACCATCCTCAACACCCACATCCTGCCCGATGCTGCCGAAGAAGTGGCCCGACGATCGCGCGGAACGCCTCGTGTGGCGAACCGTCTGCTGAAACGGGTACGGGATTATGCATCGGTCAAAAAAATGGATGCGGTGACTCAGGAAATTGCTGTTGAAGCCTTGGAGTTATTCAACGTCGATCCCTGCGGCCTCGATTGGACAGACCGTCGTTTGCTGACGGTGATGATCGAGCATTACAACGGCGGACCTGTTGGCTTGGATACCTTGGCTGCGGCTACGGGGGAAGACTCGCAAACCATTGAAGAAGTATACGAACCCTACCTTCTCCAGATTGGATATCTGAACCGCACGCCTAGAGGACGGGTGGCAACACCGTCTGCCTGGAAGCATCTGGGCTACGAACCGCCGGAACATCAAATGTCGCTATTGCGATAATTGGGACCTTTACGTATCTTGCGAGTGCTGTTCCAGATAAGTTGCAACGGTCTGCACGTCTTTATCCCCGCGCCCAGAACAATTGAGGACAATACGCGGACTGCCTTCCAGTTGAGGGCAAAGGGTTTCTAAATGCGCGATCGCATGACTGGTCTCCAATGCCGGAATGATGCCCTCTAATTGGGAGAGACGCTGAAGGGCTGCGATCGCCTCTGCATCGGTCACGCTGTAGTATTCAGCCCGACCGCAATCTTTAAGATAGCTGTGTTCTGGTCCCACGCCGGGATAATCTAGCCCCGCGCTAATGGAATGGGCTTCTCGGACCTGGCCATCGTCATCTTGGAGGAGATAGCTCATTGCTCCATGCAGCACGCCTACCTGACCGTGAGTCAGGGTTGCCGCATGGCGTCCGGTTTGCACCCCTTCCCCTGCGGCTTCCACCCCAATCAACCGAATGGAAGGTTCCTTCACAAACTCGTGGAATAGGCCCATCGCATTGGATCCACCGCCCACGCAGGCAATCAAAATATCCGGCAACCCATTCCACTTCTCTAGGCATTGCCGTCGAGTTTCTTCACCGATGATGGCATGGAAGTCTCTGACCATCATGGGATAAGGGTGAGGACCAGCCACAGAACCCAAAATATAATGGGTGGTTTCTACATTTGTGACCCAGTCGCGGATGGCTTCTGAGGTGGCATCTTTGAGAGTGCCCGTTCCTGCTTCAACGGATCTGACTTCTGCACCCATCAGCCGCATCCGAAAGACATTCAGAGCTTGACGGGCCATATCGTGGACGCCCATATAAATGACACACTGAATGCCAAAACGAGCACAGACCGTAGCCGTGGCAACACCATGCTGACCCGCGCCAGTTTCAGCAATGACGCGCTGTTTGCCCATGCGTTTGGCCAGCAGTGCTTGAGCCAGAGCGTTGTTAATTTTGTGGGCTCCAGTGTGGTTCAGGTCTTCGCGTTTGAGATAAATTTGCGGACCCGTACCATCGGGAAGGGCGTAATGTTGGGTTAACCGCTCAGCAAAGTAGAGGGGGCTGGGACGACCCACGTAATCCTGCAAAAGGCCGTTGAGTTCGGATTGGAAATCTGGGTCTTTGCGATACTCGTTGTAGGAGGCTTCTAGTTCGGTTAAGGCTGGCATGAGCGTTTCGGGAACGTATTTGCCGCCAAAAATACCAAACCGACCAAAGGCATCTGGGACTTGAACCCCTTGCGCCGTATTGTTGGATGTTTCAGAAAGAGCGATCGGTGTTGATGTCACAACGTTATTCCCACAAAGCGAACCTTAGCCAATTCTACCGAGACAGCCCCACTTTTTGCGAGGAGCAAGGCCAAAAACATGGGCTCAACATTATTTCAACGATCGCAACTGACTGAGGATCCGCTCTGACTTCTCAGGCTCTTTCAATCTTTTATAAATATCAGAAGCTTGTCTCAAGTCTGCAATTGCAGCATCCTTTTGCTTCAAGCTGAGATAAGCCTCTCCTCGTTTTGCATAAGCCGCTGCGTTTTGGTCGTCCAACTTAATCAGGGCAGTGTAATCCGCGATCGCCAATTCCGCCTGACCGTCGGCTTGATAGGCCACACCGCGATAGAGATAAGCAAACGTATTTTGGGGATTGATCTGAATGGCCTGGGTGTAATCTGCAATCGCAGCCTTGTAATCCTTGAGTTTGCGATAGGCATTGCCCCGATTGTAATAGGCATAATCGCTTTGATTAAAAATCTGCAAAGCTTGGGTATACGCTTCCACCGCACCTTTGTAGTCAGCAGCCGCATATTTGTTGTCACCCTGCTTTACATAGGTAGCAGATGTCGCTTTGGAAGGTTGTGCTGGCTCGGGCGTTTGAGCTTGGACGCGACTCAACCCCGTTGTGCTTATCACTAGGATGGCTAAAATTGTCAATGATCGTATGGTTTTCAAGCTACCTCACCTCCGCTCTAGAAATGACCTAAGTTTCTTTGAATCTTTATTTAAAATTTGACCTTTTAGAATGCCCTAAGTTCCACATCATAGATCCATCCATCAGGGAAAGCTTTGCTTAACTTACGTATCAATTTTAAATATTTTGTTATTATAAGGTCGAATGACTGAAACCTAGTCTGCCTTTGTAGCAACCTTTGTAACACTACCCATCTTTAAACATGGTGTTATAAAGGATTTTATTAACCTTGAACGACCTACTCCAACTAACTTAAGGAATCTATGACGACACAAGTTTTAACCAGAGACTACAAAGTTGCTGATATTAGTTTGGCAGACTGGGGCCGCAAAGAAATTGCGATCGCCGAAAGTGAAATGCCTGCTCTGATGGCAATTCGTGCTAAATATCGGACCGAAAAACCATTGTTGGGTGCCAAAATCATTGGCTGCATCCACATGACTATTCAGACCGCTGTACTGATTGAAACTCTCCAGGAACTTGGTGCAGACGTCCGTTGGTCCTCTTGCAATATTTTCTCGACCCAAGACCATGCTGCCGCCGCGATCGCCGCTGCTGGAACTCCTGTCTATGCCTGGAAGGGAGAGACTGAAGAAGAATATATGTGGTGTATCGAGCAAACCTGCCGCACTCCTGAAGGCAAACTGTGGGATGCCAACATGATTTTGGATGACGGTGGCGACCTGACTGGATATATCCATGAAACTTACCCACAGATGCTTGCCTCAATTCACGGTGTAACAGAAGAAACCACTACTGGGGTTCACCGTCTGATTGAAATGTTGGAAAAAGGATTGCTCAAAATTCCGGCTGTCAACGTGAATGATGCCGTTACGAAAGCCAAAAATGATAATAAGTATGGCTGCCGTCACAGCTTGAATGATGCAATCAAGCGTGGGACAGACCACCTGATGGCAGGCAAAAAAGCCCTCGTGATTGGCTACGGTGATGTAGGCAAGGGGTCTGCTGCCTCTCTACGGCAGGAAGGGATGATCGTTAAAGTTTCTGAAATCGACCCCATCTGTGCAATGCAAGCCTGCATGGACGGCTATGAATTGGTATCGCCCTACATCAACGGCATTAATGATGGCACGCCAAGCTCTATTAACAAAGAATTGTTGGCTAAGACCGATCTTTTGGTGACGACGACAGGGAATAAAAATGTTTGCGATGCCAATATGCTCAAGAGCATCAAGCCAGGGGCGGTCGTTTGCAATATTGGTCACTTCGATAATGAAATTGACACTGCTTTTATGCGTCGCGAATGGCGCTGGGAAGAAGTAAAGCCTCAAGTGCATCAGGTCTATCGGAGTAATGATTCCCAAGACTTTCTGATTCTATTATCGGAAGGACGTTTGGTTAACCTAGGTAACGCAACAGGCCATCCATCAAGGATTATGGATGGTTCTTTTGCAAATCAAGTTTTAGCCCAAATGTTCTTGTTTGAGCGGAAATTTGCCGATCTGTCCGAGGCTCAAAAAGCAGCAGCCATCACGGTTGAAGTGCTGCCTAAGAAGCTGGATGAAGAAGTAGCGCGCTACATGGTTGAAGGATTTGGAGGCGTTATCACCCAATTATCTGAAAGCCAAGCGCAATATATTAACGTACCTGTTGCAGGTCCATATAAGGCGGACAGCTATAAGTACTAGTTGTTCGTATCTATGGAACTTGAAGCCACGTAAGATCTTGCTTCTAATCCTTAAAAAAGGATGCTGTTTGATACGGCATCCTTTTTAGTCGTTACCCTATTCAATTCCATTTAAAAAGCTATCCGCTCTCAACCGGAACAAAAGATTGAGTCTCGACTCAAAGGGCTTGTTTCAATTGAGAGCGGTCTAGTAGGGTCTCAAAAGTTAAACCTGACTGCCGGGGGAACTCCCCAATCAGTTGCGCGATCGCACTGAGTTTAGAGCACAGCCTCGGCGCACAGTCGGCTTTGATTAACTTGGAGACCCACGGATATACTACTATCTGGCATGGGCATCACCTCCTAAATTTTGAACGGTTGAAGATGGACTCATAAACCATTGGTTTATGGATTTAAGATAACACATCTCTCCTTTTGTGGTGGAATTGAGCTAAATATTGATACTCATCATCAGATCGGAGATGGGAATACCGGGTTCGATCTGATGACGATTTTCCAGATAGCATCTTTTAAGGCCGCTGGCCCAACATCCATGATGGGGTTATAACGCACGCTGGACAGAGTCCACAAAAGCGAAACCTGCTTTGCTTCCCGTTGAGCAGTTTGGAGCGGATTGTAGGCTGGATGATGGGTGTCCCACAGTCCAATGGTTGAATAGCTTACGTCTCCCCCATCTTCGTATTGTTTGTTATTCACCCAAGAATGAAAGAAAGAGCTGTGATACATCGCATAAACACACAATCTCTGAAGATCCGTCACATTCTGAATGGCCAAGGTTCCCAGCTTTGGATCGAGGATTGAATGGCTGACGAGATCTGCGGACATGTGCTCGATCTCGGTCCAATGGGCCGCAATTCCTTCCTGATGGTCGATGAAAAATTGCCCCACGTATTGCGTCAAGATGTCCCAGAAGGCGATCGCAGCGGGGTCATAGTGATTGTTGAACACTGGATCTGGAATTGCTTTGGCGTGTGGGCTCCAATTCTTATAGCTCAGGGAGCTGACTTCTTCCCTAAGCACTGCATCTACCTCTTTGGGTGCGAGGGAAGAGGCTTCAGGGATAAATCCTTCTTCTCCTTTAATGAGTTTTGCACCCAATTTGTTGATATTGAGGAGTCCATCCCAATGGGGTTCTAGCAATAGGCGGATGGGGTTGTTTACCACATTGCGGTAGTAGGCCATCGCGTACTGATCCATATTCATGTGAGTGCGCCCCAAATGGGACTGAATTTCTTGAAACACAAATTCAGCACAGCGGAATAACCGTTTGCCCCATTCCCAATTGCTGTCACCTGGATGTTGGGTGTCGGTTTGCCCGTTGAGCGTAAATTGTATGGAATGGGGATGCAGAGATCGATCGCATAATGTAAATCGAGCTTCGATGTGGGAGGGCAAAAGGCCAGAGGGTTCGACCACAAATTTGCTACAGTCATAGGCCACCGTATACTGCCAAGGTTGACCGGACACCTGGCGGAATTTACCTGGATTGAACCCATTCAACCGACGTTCGACAAAAAATTCATCGCTGAATTTATCTAAGCGGGTGCGCGTTAAATTAGGGGGCATGTAGGATGCAACACTGGATCCCATTAAATCCAGAACACCCGTAATTCCAAGTTCGGGAAGGGTTGGGGCGAGTTTCTGGGCTGGTATAAGGTGCAACCCAAAGTTGGCCAAGTATCTGGGCCTGGGTTGCACTCTTGCAGGTAAAGGCTTAGACGCATCAAAACTGGGTACGGATTTGTCAGTTGTAGGTCCATAGGGATATTGATCTTGCAGGGACAAAGGTTGGGCAGTACCCCATTCCACCAGTTCTGAACTGGGGGTTTGATACTTCCGCATATTGGCGGAGATTTGATACACGATCGAACGCAAGTGATTGACAGACGCTTTTTCATGGGCTGTTTTTGCCAGGATCAATCCTAGCTCGGGGGGTGCGTGGTAAGGATTGAATTCTAGGGGTTCCGCAAGTTCGTCTGGCAAAATGCTGTCTAGGGCAAGGACCGCAACATCGTGAAACGGATAGGCCGTTTCCTCCCACGGAATGGTGCAATCCTTGGCTCGTTCGTTGGTTTCGATGGATTCAGTGATGGGCTGGAGTTGCATTTGCAGCAGATAGCTCACACCTCCATGCCTCACTTTTTGGCGAAAGTCCGCTTGAAGGTAGTGTTCTGGCCGAGTGTCGCTGGCGACGCGGGGCAAGAAATCCAGCGGCATCTTTACATATTTGGGATCGATCCAACCCGTATCTACTGTAGGATTTTGCTGGTTGACAAGACGATACCGCAGAAAAAAGGATTTGTTGTTGAGACCCGTAAAGTTGTAGGTGGTTTCTGAGTAGTAATGAAGCTGGGTATAAGACTCAGGGTCGCGGATGATTTCAGAAAAGATAGGAACAATTTGTGGAAAGGCTTGGAGCATTTTTGCCCGATCCGGCATAGAACTTGCGACCCATTGTCCAAAGGAAACCGCATCCCCCAAGATGAAGTTGCGTCCCGTACTCATCAAAATATCCACGATGCTCTCATGCAAATTCATCTCAGAGAGTGGCGTGTGGATATTGTCATCTAAGATCCTAACCGTTGCCCCACGCCCATCTAAAATGGCATCATCCCGAAACCCTTTGATGTTGGCATGACGCAGCAAGACGGCATATTCTTTCCCTGGCAGAAAGATATTATGCTCGGGAATGGTGAGGGAATCTAGAACTCTCAAAACTCCTTGTGCTGTAGTTCCGTAGGAATGGGTTGCCCGCCTGCCCCTGACCTGAGCAATTTGTCCAAAGGCACGAGCAATTTGAGAAATTAATTGTTGAAATTCTGCGTCAATTCCTTGTGTGCGGGGATCGTCGCTAAGGTGAGCTTGTGAAACAGGCTGATTCGTCACGCTTTCCATTGGAATATCCTTATGATTGTACTAGGACTTAAAAACAGCTTTATTCGAATAAGATCGGTCTCTACTTCAAACAGTTTTCACAATCCAATCAATCCACACGGATTTTTGCGTAAGTATAACTTTTGTGGCTTCAATATAAACTTAAAATTACGAAAATAATCCGAATTCAATCGATTCTTTGTTGAGTTCACAATCTTTCATCACTGACTTTTACCGCAGAATCCAATAATTTATTTAATTCATTTAAATTGCTAGTCAGTGATGATTGGGATGGATTGGCTTGACCCAGAAGAGAATCGATCGCCCTAAATTTTGAAAAGATTGGATCGTAGAGTTCTGGCGATAAACGTTTTACAGTCCCTCCAAACATGAGCCAGGTTTTTTGAGGTGCAATAAAGAAATAATCGCGAATTAAGTCATATTCACCCGCCTTAACTAAAACAGAGATTAATTCAACCTGCTCCTTCATAACTCGGATCGATTTTCTCCGAAAGGTAACTTTTTCCTGAAGTGTTAGAGAGTCCCGCAAATTAGCAGAAGCAGGTTTTGTCCAAGTACTGTTTAAGAACAAAAAGGAGCTGGCAGTCAGAGTTGGCAGAAAAAGTAAATATCTTTTTTTCATAGAGATTTTAGTCTCGTTCGCTCGGATGCAATGTGTTAGAACCTATCCACCAGAATATCTGTATGAATTGAGTGTGGAAGGATTTTGAAAAATATCTTAATCCCCTCCAGTAGATGGTTGGGAATTGTTGTTGAAAGTATGCGACTAAAAGGCTGCCAACCCCTTACCCCACTGACGAAATGCCTTAAGTGTCGTATTTCTGCCTGCTACTCTACACTGCGCTAAATATTGAGGAATTGTTTCAATCAAAGGTCACCTCGGCAAATTGGGACTTTCCGCAACCAGAACATATTCTCCAGCTTGTAACACGCCGATTTGTAATTCCCCGCGATCAAAGCGCCACAATTCAGGTACCTTCAACGCCTTATAGATATCAGGATATGTCCGCGAAGTGATATCAATTTCGAGGGCTAGATCTGGAGGCGGATCGACCGTGAGATCTAATCGATTCTTGCCTCTAACACGCGCTTCATTCTGAATATAAAAACACTGATCTGGTTCGAGACCTTTGTTCAGTGCCGGATGCTTAAATGTGGTCGAACCCAAAGTCAAAAACTCGATGTCTAATTCCTCCAATAAGGCTTTGAGTTAGTGTCATGAATTTTTCGCCATAGATTTGCGGTCATGTTTAGCGTGGTCTCGCTCAATTACCAGGAAAATACGGTTAAACA
>JAAURS010000395.1 GCA_012032135.1 Acaryochloridaceae cyanobacterium RU_4_10
CGATCGCTCTTCTCCAATAAATCCACCGCCTCTTCACGACTGAGATCCGTGAGATCTTGAATCATGCGGATCGCTCGGCCATAGAGCTTTTGGTTGGTCACCGCCACATCCACCATGCGGTTGCCGTAGACCTTTCCCAGTAAAACCATCGTGCCCGTGGAAAGAATATTGAGGGCGAGTTTCGTTACTGTGCCAGCTTTCAGCCGTGTAGACCCCGCCAAAACCTCCGGCCCCACCAACAGCCGAATATCCACATCAACATCCAACCGCACCTGCTCAGCAGGCACGCAGGCCATAAAAATTGTGGTTGCGCCAATGCTTCGGGCCGCGTTCAACGCACCGTGAACGTAAGGTGTTGTGCCCCCCGCCGTGATACCCACCACCACATCTTGAGCCGTAATTTGGTTGTCTGCGATCGCAGCGGCCCCATCCTCCGTCCGGTCTTCCAGCGCTTCCGAACTCCGCAATAACGCAGGTGCGCCACCCGCGAGAATTCCCTGAACCAGTTCGGGTGGGGTACAAAACGTAGGGGGACATTCTGCCGCATCCAACACACCCAAGCGACCGCTGGTTCCCGCACCGATGTAAAACAAGCGACCGCCTGCACGAAGAGCCGCCGCCGTTTTTTCCAGCGCCAGGGCTAATGACTCGCGGGCTCCTGCGATCGCCGCTAAAACCTTGGCATCTTCCTGATTGAACAAATCGACAATTTTTAAAGGTGAAAGTTGGTCGAGATGCAGGCTGGACGGATTCACTTGTTCCGTCAATAAATGGCCTCTTTCTTGAATGGGACCAAATTCTGTAGAAGGTGCGTTCAAAGGTCTATCCGTTGTATTGTCAACAGCTTTTCTACCCTACCAGTTTTGGAACGTTTGACATAAAAAGGGCTTCCTTTTGGGGAGCCCTCTAATGGTAGTGGTTGCGGTAAGTTTCTTAAGCCGCTGCAAATTGCTGAGCCACAAAATCCCAATTCACCAGACTGGTTAAAAACGTATCCATATAGTCTGGGCGACGGTTTTGGTAGTCCAGATAATAGGCGTGTTCCCACACGTCCATTGTCAAGAGGGGCACTTGACCGTGAACCAAAGGATTGTCTGCATTTAAGGTCTTGGTGACTTTTAAGGTGCCAGCATCAGACACCAACCAAGCCCAGCCGCTTCCAAATTGGGTTGCACCCGCTTGTTTAAAAGCCGTCTTGAATTCATCAAAACTGCCAAAATCGGCATTGATTTTATCGGCCAGCGCACCTGTAGGAGTACCGCCGCCGCCTGGTTTCATGCAATTCCAGTAAAAAGTATGGTTCCAAGCTTGAGCGGCATTATTGAAGACACCCACCTTAGATGCGTCATTGTAGGTCGTCTTGATTACTTCTTCTAGAGACAGTGCATCTAAGGGCGAATCTTTCACCAAGTTGTTGTAGTTGGTGACGTAAGCCGCATGATGTTTGCCATAGTGAAATTGCAGCGTGTTAGCCGAAATATGTGGCTCTAGTGCAGTTTCAGCGTAAGGCAGGTTTGGGAATGCGTAAGCCATGAAGTTCAATCCTCTTCTAATGAGACGATCCTATCAAAGGACTGTTCTCTCACTCTACCTCAGAGATCGTTTTGGATGGGTTAAGATGCTGGGCGATCGCCTCCCTTCACCCATTGCAACCCTCTCAACCAAAATCGTAGGATTGAGCTGGTGTATAAACCTTGAGTATGGAACCGCAACTCACCCGAGATCAACTTGACCAAGTGATTGCAGAAGCCCAACGACTGACGGACTATCGTCAAGACCAGCTTTTGGAGCCCGAACAGGTTCGGGATATTTTACAAGAACTCAATTTGCCACCGGGGGTCTTGGAGGATGCCTTAACGCAGGTCCATCGCAAACAAGCCTTAGCGCAACAAACCCGCCAACGCAAACGGTTGGCGGGGATCGTGGGTGCCGTGTTGGTGGTGGCGATCGCCATTCCCGCCGTACTGTTCTGGCAAAACCGCCAAGATCTGGGTAAGGTTTCCGTGCAACAGGATCGCATTACGCTGACGCAAGAAACTCAGGCTCTCAAAACCATTGAGCGTCAAAGCAATCCAGAAGTATATTATCGCGTCACCTTAAAAGATGCGCCCATTGGTAAAAAGTTAGCCCTTTCCTGTGATTGGGTGGACCCCAGCGGCCAAGTGGTCAAGCAAAATCGGTTTGAAACCCAGCCCGTCACCACATCAGTTTGGACCACCCACTGTCGCTATCGGATGGGCAACGCCACCCCCACCGGAACTTGGACCGTAAAAATGTTTCTGGACGGTCGGCCCTTGGATAATGCGACCTTTGATGTTCAATAGTGCGAATGGAATGGGTCGCACAGGTTTTACGGATTGAGAACTCACCTCAATTTGTGGGGTATTGGGGCTATGGTGATGCCTTAGCATTGAGCGATCGTTTATCCCAACGCTTAGGTCGCTCTCAGTCCGTTCAAACGTTGGGGAGTCACCAGCCCAACATCCTAACGGCTTTATCTGCCGCTCAGCATTTCACGGAAATTGATAGTGCTGATGCTTGGTGCTGGATTGAAGAAGATTGTCTTGTTTTGGGGCGAGAAGCGTTTGGTCGAGTGCCGCTGTACTGGACTCAGGTCGGTTCGGTTTTGTGGTTTGCATCGCGATCGCAGCTCCTGCTCCCCCTCCTGGAAACTAGGTCTATCCATCCAGGGGGATTGTATGGATACTGTTGTTTTTCCTACGTCCCCACCCCCCTTACCGCAATTGACAATATTTTTGCAGTCCCAGCCGGAACCGAACTAGTCTGGCACAGACAAGCTGAAGGAATTGCTCCGGTCAAAACACGACGATCGCTGGAATGGCAGGAAAATCCAGACCAGTTGACTGAAGAGAACGAGGCGATCGCCTCTTTGCAAACCCTTCTCCAAGATTCCATTCAGTCGCAAATCACAGATTTACAGAATGAGCCCGTCGGTCTCTTTTTATCTGGCGGATTGGATTCATCCATCGTGGCAGCGCTTTTGGTTCGGGCAGGCATCAACGTCCGGGCTTATACCTTAGACTTTGGCCCCGAAGGCATTCCCGAGTATCCCTATGCCGAACAAGTGGCTCAGTCGCTCGAGATTCCCTTAACCAAGGTGGATGCAGGTCCAGCCAAAATTCGTGCGGCATTGGTTTCAACGGCTGAGGCATTAGACCAACCCTTTGGGGACGGGGTGACAGTACCGCTATTTCTCCTAGCTGAAGCGGCAAGCCAAGACGTGTCAGTTATTTTTAACGGCGAAGGAGGCGATCAGCTCTTTGCAGGGTGGACCAATAAACCGCTGATTGCCGCCAGCCTTTATCAAACTCAAGAATCCTTTAGTCAACAGTATCTGCGAACATTTCATCGCCTCTGGGGCCATGAACCACAGGTGTTCTCCCCCAAGGGGTACACACAAATTCAATCCTTCAATCCCCAGGATTGGCTCCAAGAGGCTCTTGACCCAACCTTTACGCCCTCATTACTGCATCGACTGCGGCGTGCCAACCTTATGTTGAAGGGCGCGCAAAACATCCACCCCCGTGCGACGGCACTGGGATGGGCACATGGATTAAAAGTGCGATCGCCCTTTTGCGACTTACCCTTAGCCCAATGGACCTTTCAACTGTCTGGGGAACTTTGCCTTAAAGGTTCCTGCGAGAAATATATCCTCAAGCGGGCCGTTGAAGATTGGCTCCCCCCAGAAAATTGTCTGGCGCGAAAAACGAGGGATGGGC
>JAAURS010000396.1 GCA_012032135.1 Acaryochloridaceae cyanobacterium RU_4_10
TTTGAGTTTATCCCTTTCCCTTACGGTAGGGGTAGTCGAATGCAGAGTTGATCTAACATTTCTGACTTCTCAGACATCCTCTTAGTAAAAATGCTTAGCCTAGCCATTTCAATTCCCCAAAAGATCCGTGAAAATCCCGAAGTAGATCTAGGTGTTTATCCTTATGATAAAACCAGATCAGCTGTAAGAGGGATTTATTGACACTAATGCCCATATTAAACGGTCGTGTCTTTCCTCCGTTTTCCCTGGCGACTTATTTCAATGTTGCGTAAATTAATTCTTGCAACTTTAGAGGATACTCGATCGGTTTTATGCTATCAGAAAACAGGTTTTGCATTGCCATTGGCCATGATGTTAGGACTGATCATGTTAGCCATTGCGGGAACAAGCCTTTTGGTGGCCCAAGGCGATCGCGACAATGCTGAGCAGCGCAAAACCTCAGGGGCTAGTCTCTTGGTGAGTGATGGTGCAATATCAAGGGCACTCCTAGAATTGAATAAACCCAATAACGGCGTTCTCTTAATTCGCGATTACGATCCGACCGATCCCAAAACGGGCAAGAATTACCTCGGGCCAGATGGAAGATCCAAAAGTGGCGATGAAAGCACAACTGCCGTAGATCGATGGACTGGATACGATCCGAGTAGTGCGCCCTGTTTTCAGCAATTAGGGCGCACCACGCCCAGTGTAGCCCTCACTGGAACCATTGGGGCAAATGAAACCTATACTATTCGTGCGTACCGCTATGATAAACAGAACAAAGAAGGTACCTTATTAGTAGAAGGTAACTATAAAGGTCAATCTTCTTTGGTTGCGGTAACCCTTTCCATTGAGCCAGTTCTAGATGACTTTCCCGGTATTCTCCTATTCGATAGTACTCCCACCGACATTTGGAAAGGAGGTGTATTAGCACTTCGGGGTCGTCAGATATTGGGGCGCAAGGGTAATGTTTATTATGTCCCTTCTAACTCGGCGGATTCATCCTTGACAAGTATCTCTCAACCTGGAGATACAAATCGCTCCAGCTACCTCAATGCAGTGTGGTCATCTACTGCGAATGATGGAGCCAGCGCCGATACGGTTGAAGGAAAGTTCTTTGCCTGTAGCCTGACCCCAAACATCCCCGCCAGCGGTACTGGAACAGATTCAGGTGTCATAAAAAAGACCACTACGCTCAGCGGAGTGGGAGGAACAGTACCCACTCTCTTTCAAGTCGATAAAATCGACCTTGAAAATAACGAGATCCTGACAGTAGATACCACAGGCGGACCAGTGCAAATTGACATTACCGACAACGGTTCTCCTGGCAACAATCCTGACAAGGCGATTACATTGCGAAACAGTGCAAAAATCATTAATAGTCGCACGGACGGCCAACCTCCTAGGGTGGGAGACCTCCGCATTATGCTTCACGGGAACAGTCAAACAAACCTTTACGATCGAACCTGTATCCAAAACGCATTTCTGTATTCTTTTCGGGACGAATTGAGAATATTGACCTCAGGGTCAGGATGTTCCAGCGGCAGAAATACCAACTTTGAAGGAGTGGTTTGGACCCAAGCTGTTCTCAGTTCTAAAAATGCTGTTGGGAATCGAAATGTAAACTATCTCACAGGAAATACGGGGACTCAGTATGACACAACCATTACTGCGGGAGCAAAGTCTGGTATTGCAGTTCCAGAGGATGTATCAAGCCTGAGCGATCTTTTGGAGTATGTAGATTGGCCTGTACGTTATCGATATGGATCTATCAAAAATTGGCAGCGGGTGAATTAGATGGTCCAATCCCTTCCTGCTTCGCCCTTAGCGTCAAAAAACAAGCTAGGAATCCATAGGATTTTGAGAGCGTGGCTCTTGCGACGATCGCATTCTCCCTTACTTGGTTTTAGTCTTGTTGAAGTTCTAGTCGCCATGATGGTAACAATGATTTTTGTTGCCATTATGCTCCAGATGTTTGTTTCAGCCGCTTTTTTTCGCTCCAAGGGGGTTCAGTACAATCAGGCATTTAACTGGATTCAAGAAGATTATGAGCTGGTTTTTAAGCGGGCTAGTGGGTACGAGGCGGATGCAGAACCTGCTTCAACATTCTGTGCAGCAACAACCCCAGCCAATGGGTTGGCCGCCAATTTTCTAAATGATACGACGCTCGGATTGGGCGGTACTACGGTCGACCTTGGTCCTAAAGCCTTTGGAGGGCAGTCGTTTCAACTCACCCGTACGGGTAATTATGCAAGCTCTGCAAACCCTTATAAGTTATTGAAACTCACCTATACCGTGACCCCAACCAGCGGGGGAGAGGCGATCGCCAATATCAATACTGAAGTTGTCATCTATGCCGGATTTAAATGTCCTTCATGATAGATACTTACCCTTCTGAGAAGGGAATCCTAGGGTAGGGGAGCGCTATAGACTTTGATGGGCAATGTTGCACACCAGATTTCATTGGGGCATTTTTAATCAGGAGAACTGTTTTAGGTCATGAAGATTCGACGGCGATCGCGCAAAACACATCGACGATTTTGGCAGCGGGGATTTACCCTGATTGAAGTGATGGTTATTATCATGGTTGTGGGTGTTCTAGCCGCAACTGCTGCCCCTAGTTTTGGCTCTCTCCTAGATTCTATTAAAGTCAATCAAACCGTCACTGACTTGCGAACAGCTTTCCAAGATACACAACGACAAGCTATTCGAAAAAATCAGACTTGCACAATTCAAGTTCCAAATGCTAACAGCAATAGCGGGAACGGAAATAACAACAACGGCAATCACGGCAACGGCAATCACGGGAAGGGGAAGGGGAACAACGGTAACGGCAACGGGAATCACGGAAACGGGAATCACGGAAACAAGCAGCTTGTTCAGGGGAACTGTCTAACATCGGGAAGTCCTGAGCTTTCTGAAAACATCGGCATTGCTACTAATCTTCAATCCGCTAGCGCTACTTCAGGTTCATCCAATGCCATTGAGCTTAAATTTGGCACCTTGGGTAGTGCGGATTTTACCATTCAGACCGCTGTTATAGCTCCAGCAATGCCTAGAGACCCTAGTGGAAAGGTTGTAGCGTTTTCAGAAAGTAATCCTCAAGGCCAAAAGAAATGCGTTGCTATCTCTAGCAACTTGGGTTTAACGCGGGTTGGAACCTATACGGGTGGGACCTCTCCCCGTGAAATCACAGACAGCGGCATTTGTACTGCATTGGACTGGAAACAACAATGAAACAAACATCCCCATCTTCCCCATGGCTTCGCTTGTTGAACTGGTTTCAGTGGCGATTTAAATCTAGACAAACTGCCCGATTCGGAAAAAATCGAGGATTTACGTTAATTGAGCTATTAGTTGCCAGCCTTTTGACCTCTGTGGTCATCTTGATTTCTTGGAATGGCGTAATTTCAGCCATGACAATGAGTCAAGTTGCCGAAGTCCGTTCTGCTCGACAATCAGAACTCAACAAAGCTCTAGACTTCATGACCAATGAAATTCGGATGGCCCGTTCGATCAATCAATCGGAGACTTTAACCGCCAACGGCACAACGGTCACATTGGAGAATGTCGCGACCAGTGGTGGGATCGATCTAACTGCATTGGGCAACTACGGCACCATCGGTTTGTACCTCGGAACGACCTACCAGTCATAATATTCCCGCTACTTGTCCAGCGGGTGGACCCAACGCAGGTGCTCCGCCCCCACTCTCCAGCAGACTTG
>JAAURS010000397.1 GCA_012032135.1 Acaryochloridaceae cyanobacterium RU_4_10
TTTCACGCGGATCCGCACCCTGGCAACCTTGCCGCAATTCCGACGGTTCGCTCATTTTTTACGACTTTGGTATGATGGGCCAGATTGCACCGCTGACGCGGGAGCGATTGATGAAAACTTTTATGGGAATCGCCCAACGAGATGCCAATCAGGTGATGAATTCCCTGGTTGAGTTGGGTGCATTGGCCACTGTACCGGATATGGGACCTGTGCGAAGGTCAATCCAATACATGTTGGATAACTTCATGGATAAGCCCTTTGAAACCCAATCTATTGCCCAAATCAGCGACGATCTCTACGACATTGCTTATAACCAGCCGTTTCGTTTTCCAGCAACTTTTACGTTTGTAATGCGCGCTTTTTCTACCTTGGAAGGGGTCGGGAAGGGCCTAGATCCTGAGTTTAATTTTATGGAGGTTGCAAAACCCTTTGCAACAGAGCTTATGACAAATGGAAATTCACAACGCGATTCAAACGGACTGCTGGGTGAGTTAGGCCGTCAAGCCGCTCAAGTTGGCAGCACTGCCTTTGGTCTCCCTCGACGATTGGAAGATACTCTGGATAAACTAGAACAGGGAGATCTGCGCCTGCGGGTTCGTTCCATTGAAACAGATCGAGCCTTAAGACGAATCAGTACTGTCAATATGGGGACCAATTATGTGTTGCTGGTGGGTACCTTTACTGTATCAGCCACAATTTTGTTGGTGAACCACTATGTTTGGCCCGCAGCGATCGCTGGATTGTTGCGGTTATTGCGGGTATTGCTTTTGTGCGGCTCTTGCTGCGGATTGACCGTTACGAACGGATGTAATAAAAGAACGGATGAAATTGCGGTTTGCGGCTTTAAGCGATCGAGGATTGGTGCGCTCTACCAATCAAGACTCCTATTGTGTTGACGATCCCCACGGTCGTTTTTTTATTGTGGCCGATGGAATGGGCGGTCATGCGGGTGGAGAAGAAGCCAGCCGGATTGCAACCCAGGCCATTCGGGATTATCTAGAAAAGCGCTGGAGCACCGATCTAGAGCCAGACTTACTCTTGAAAGAAGCGTTGAGCCAAGCCAATCAGAGTATTCTCCAAATCCAGAAAGTTTCTCCAGAGCGGGGAGACATGGGCACAACGGTGGTGGTGGTCCTGTTTCCAGACAATCAGCAGCCTTGGTGCGCCCACGTTGGGGATTCAAGACTTTACCGTTTGCGGGGCGAACAACTCCAACAGATCACGGAAGATCATACTTGGGTGACTCAAGCCGTGAGAGCGGGCGTTTTGACAACGGAACAAGCTCGGATGCATCCCTGGCGACATGTTTTAGCTCAATGCTTGGGACGCGAAGATCTCAACCGGATGGATATCCAGCCCCTACACCTTCAGAATGGGGATTCTCTTGTCCTATGCAGCGATGGCCTGACGGAAGAAGTAACGGATGAGTCGATCGCCCATCATCTGGAATGGTCTAATACCTGTGATGAAACCGCAATGGCATTGGTTGAAGAAGCCAAAATCAATGGCGGACAGGACAATATTACGGTTGTCGTAGTGGCTGTGGATGAAATAGCTTATCCTTTTGATGAACCGACCGTTTCCGACCCAGATATTACCGAAGCTTCAAAAGAGGCTTAGGACGCTGTCACCACATGGACCCATTCATGAAGTTCGTATTCAACACAATGGTTTGCAATGAGAGGATCTTGCTCGACCAACTGTTGTGCTTCCGCCCAAGAGTTGGCATGAAAGAGTAACATACCCCCTCTCGCGTCTCGCCAATAGCCAGTGGTTGCGCGATGGCCCTTAGCATTCAGGTCTTGAATATAAGCTTTATGAGCCGGAACGAACGGGTCAAACATCGCTTTTTCAACAATGCCACGCTCAATTTTGACGAACCAGGGCATAAGCACAAATTCCTTTCTAAAGATATTTTTTGAGCAGCAACTCTAGTTTTTGTTTAGTTGCAGCGGGAAACTGGGCTGGAGGGGTAATGATGGCGTACTTGAGTGCGTCGTGAGCCTTGGAAGGTGGGTAAGATTGGCTCAAACGCTTCACACTTTCTTGAATAACTCTTTGAGCGTTTTCAGCATTCTTATGTAGGTTTTGAATGACCATTTCCACGGTAACGCTGTCATGGTCTGGGTGCCAGCAGTCGTAGTCTGTAGACATTGCCAGGGTAGCGTAAGCAATTTCTGCTTCGCGCGCTAATTTGGCTTCTTGCAAGTTGGTCATGCCAATGATGGTGCCACCCCAACTGCGATACAGGTTGGATTCTGCCTGGGTTGAAAAGGCTGGACCTTCCATACATACATAGGTACCGCCCCGATGCAGGGTAATTCCCTCTAGGTGCAAGGATTCAATAGCATCCCCTAAAATTTGGGCGAGAGTCGTACAAATGGGTTCGCCAAAGCTGACATGGGCGATGATGCCTTCCCCAAAAAAGGTGGACACGCGATCGCGGGTGCGATCGATGAATTGGTCGGGGATGACCATATCCAGGGGTTTCACCTGTTCTTGGAGCGACCCGACGGCTGAGGCGGAGATAATGTACTCCACGCCTAGAGACTTCATGGCATAAATATTGGCGCGGAAGGGTAATTCCGTGGGCATGAGGGTGTGATGACGGCCATGACGTGCCAGAAATGCAACGCGGGTACCCTCTAAGGTTCCTAAAATAATGGCATCTGAGGGAGACCCAAAGGGTGTTTCAACACGAACTTCTTGGATATCCTTGAGGGCTTCCATTTTGTAGAGCCCGCTCCCCCCAATAATGCCAATTTTTGCCTCAGCCATAGCCGCTATACTCCCTGTAACTGTGAATCCTTTTGTAGTTTACGAGGGAATGCGTCTTTAAGTATGCGTTGAAGCGCGAACGTTTCCCGATCTCAAGATCCTTTGGCCTTCGGCGTTTGCCGGAGTTGTCGGTCCAGGCTGTTCAAAATGAGAATGCCAAAGAAAATGCTCAGGGCTAGCACTAGCCAATATCCATTCACCACAGATTGAGATCGATCCAAGGCCAAACCGCCTAGGGCCGGACCCAGCAGGTACCCGATCGCCCAGCATTGAGAATTGAGCGAGAGATAAACCCCACGCAATGATTCAGGGGCCAAGGCAACCACTAAGGCAGAGGCCGTTGGGGTGTAGCTGACCGTGGCGATCGCAAACAATCCCAACCCTAAGACACTCCAAAACAATCCACCGAATGGAATTGTGCCACAAGCCCAAATCATCCCGAATCCCACGCCCCAACAGATAAGGGATACTAGCAATACTTGAGCGGAACGATAGGGTCTTAATAGGTTTGCAATGGGGAGTTGCAGTAAAATCGCTAAGCCTAAATGCCAAGCAAACAGGGCACTAATCGTGAGTTCGTCAAAACCCACTCCTTGACGGGCAAAATTTTTAAAAAAGAGCGGGAGGGTGCTGTTGATTTGAGCGAGGTAGGTGGTGATTAAAATATTGACGGCGATGTAAGTCAAAAACCGTCGATCTTTGAGGGCAATACCCCAGCCTTTCTGCCCGTGACGTCCTTGATGTTCGGGTCGGGCGGTTTCAGCCACTGCAAAATAGAGGATGCCAAAAAACACCAGGAACGACAGCCCATCCGCGACGAACAGCCAGCGATAGGCGTGGGCGAGGAAAAACGCGCCGTTGTGCAGAAAGTCATCGAAATACCAGTCGCCGACCGGC
>JAAURS010000398.1 GCA_012032135.1 Acaryochloridaceae cyanobacterium RU_4_10
TTCACCCGTAGTGAAGCCGCCAACCTGACCGCAACTGCTATTGTAGGTAGGGCAGCATCGGGGAGTGCTTTTGGCCCATCCCCTTCTCCAAGGTTTCCCCTGAGTTGGTTACCTGATACTGCCGCAGATGTCTTTGCGCCGGGATGGGATATTTCCCTGCATAGCGACACTACAGGGACTTTTTATGCTGCCTACGGACTAGGTAGTCCTTTCCCAGAGGATTCCAAACTCTGTGCGGCGCTCAATTCATTTTGGCCTGCGGCAGCACCCGATACAGCACGGACCTTTGGGAATGGGCCAACTGGATTTCCACTCACGGACGACGAATTAGGCTATCACCCGCAACATCCCCGAGTGTTGGCCGGAGAAGTCCAATCCCGCAATGGATGCGATGGTGAGTTTGGGCCATTTTTTGAAGCCATCACCGGAACGAATGTTGTTAACTTTGCCGATCGCGATCGCTCAGATTATGTCACCAATGCGCTGAATGGATTGTTTGGCCTGAATGGATTGGAGACTGCCACGGCAGATGAAATGATTGCCCGAATGGAAGCATTGCGGTTTTGCATTCAAACCCTCCCTCCTAACAACGATGCAGTTCCAAGTACTCGCTTGTGGCTGGTGACTGCCGAGAAGGTAAAGGATTGGGCTACCTGGAATAGCAAAGTCAATCCCAAAGCCAATTCAGCCTTAACGGGTTCGGGATATATCTATATCTTTGTCGTGAATCAGCCCCCCGCAGGCGGAACCCCCGTCAGCGACCCGCCGACCCGCAGAAGACAACCGATTGCCAATCGATTTGATTGTCACCTCGATCGCAGTAATTTATTCTTCAGCACCAACGGTGGCGCATTCCAACAACGCCCGCGCCCCTAATGACTGTCGAGATGTACGATGTCATTGTCGTGGGAGGTGGACCGGGAGGATCTGCTGCTGCGATCTCCTGTGCTTGTGCCAACTTGCGAGTTCTCCTCCTAGAAAAACTACCGTTTCCCCGCGAGCATCCCGGTGAAACTTTGCATCCGGGGATAGAACCGCTACTCAAGCAACTCGGCGTCCTCGATCGAGTTTTAGCGGCAGGGTTTCTGCGCCATCAGGGGACTTGGGTTCAGTGGGAGGATGGTCTCCAGTTTGTGCCCTTTGGAGAGGATGAATCTGGCGTTTGGCAGGGGTTTCAAGCCTGGAGAGCGGATTTTGACAAAATTCTGCTAGAACGGGCAAAAGCTGTGGGGGTTGAGGTCCTCCAACCCTGTCGCGCCTCTCGTTTGATAGTTCGTGAAGAGAGAGCGATCGGGGTAGAGACATCGCGGGGTGTCTTCCATGCCTCTATTGTGATGGATGCGGCTGGCGGCCATCATTGGCTTGCCAAACAGTTGGGTTTGCAGATCCGACCCTATTCTCCACCGCTGATTGCCTACTATGGTTACGTTCGAGGGAACTGCCCCATCCGAGAGGAGGCTCCTGCCATTATTGCCGATGAACAAGGATGGACTTGGACGGCCAAAGTTTCTCCCGATCGCTATCAGTGGACGAGGCTGACGTTCAATGGCGATTGGGTAAAGAGAGATTGGTTTCCTGAAGAATTTTCTGGACTGAACCCAATGGGTCAGTCACGAGTGGCAGATGTGACGTGGCGCAAGGTCGATAGACCCGCCGGACTGGGCTATTTTCTGGTGGGTGATGCAGCGGCTGCGATCGATCCTGCCTCCTCTCACGGTGTCCTCAAGGCAGTGATGTCTGGGATAATGGCGGGCCATTTAGCGAAGCTAATCTTTAAAGATAGTCAGCTCGAACACAAAGCGATTGAAGAGTATTGTCAGTGGGTTCGAGGTTGGTTTCACCATGACATAGAAAAATTAAAGCAACTCTATGCAAGATGGGACTGAGAACATCAAATCGAAACGATCGCATAGGGCTACAGACTTGCAATAGCTAGTGGATCAAAAATAACGCTACAAATCTATCCCCTTTTAAGTTCCCCTTAAGAAAGGGGAATGGCCACAGCCAGGAAATAGAAATGTAGCGAGATAAAACGGTAGCCAATTTCTCAAACAACGTTGTAGCGCCCTAGAGAGGGTGAAACAACAAATCGGGGAAGAAACGGTTAAATTCAATCAAAATACCAGCCGTAATTGTCATCCAGACAGTAGCCAGTATTGGCGCAGAAGTCAAAAATTTTGCCATATTATTCTCCAAATAAGGGGGAATGCCCCAAATTGACAGTGGACTGAAATAACCTAGCGAGGCGAAACCGTAATGTCAGCCTCTTTGGCAAACATTTCACCCGTAGTGAACTCTTTTAGAGCCAATAGAGGCCAAGTTGCAGCTGCAAGCATACAACCAATAGCCTTGGGCACATTGATGATAATTTCTGACATCGCCGCATCTTTTTCCTTGCGTACCGCAATCAAATAAGACCGACCCGCCCAGCCAATCCATCCCGTGATATACAGGAATAGAACGCTAGGAATCAGAAAATCACCTGCATGGCTCAAGCGACCATCCACAATCAGATGGGGCAGCCCTTCAGGACCGCATAGCGCTTGACCGTACCGCTCAAACCGCTTAGCCCCAGAATCAGGGTCATCGGTCGTTTGACGAGCCACTTTAGCCCGTTGCTGGAATGCAGGCGTATCGCTACAAAGCGTAAGCCCAGCCACATCAGCAGAAGCTGACGGTGCAACCCCAAACCAAAGGGCGAAAACTAGAACGAGAGCAAACAATCGACGCATAGAATTGTTTCCCTTATATTTACGAAACAAGCCGTTTATTGAACAAAAGGATTGACTTTTTGTCAAAATTAGCCTAAAGCACTTACAATCCATCAAACGCTTTACAAACTAAGCTGTAAAGGCTGAAGCTTTAAGAGACTAGGCATACTCATTCAAAAAACTACCAGCTAATGGCCACTGTTTTAGCAATTGAAACGAGTTGTGACGAAACTGCCGCCGCAGTTGTTAAAAAACGTCACATTTTAAGTAATGTTGTGTCTTCTCAAATTAAGACCCATCAGCCTTTTGGTGGAGTCGTTCCAGAGGTTGCCTCCCGCGAACACGTCGAAACCATCAACGCAACGGTTGAATCCGCGATCGCCCAGTCTGGACTGACCTGGTCTGATATTGGCGGCATTGGAGCCACCTGTGCCCCTGGATTGGTGGGTTCCCTTTTGGTGGGATTGACTGCTGCAAAAACCCTTGCGCTGCTTTACGATAAGCCCTTGATTGGCGTTCACCATCTCGAAGGCCATATCTATGCATCTTATTTAGAGGAACCTGCCTTAAATCCGCCATTTTTATGTTTGTTGGTATCCGGTGGCCACACTAGCCTCATTGCTGTCAGGGGGTGCGGACAATATGAAATCATGGGACAAACCCGCGATGACGCCGTGGGGGAAGCCTTTGACAAAGTTGCCCGACTGATGGAGCTAGGGTATCCCGGCGGACCTGCCATCGATCGCGCGGCCCAAACGGGCAACCCCAATGCCTTTCCGTTGCCAGAGGGCAACATTTCCTTGCCAGAGGGCGGATACCATCCCTATGACACCAGCTTCAGCGGTCTCAAAACCGCAATGCTTCGCTTAATTAACAAACTCAAGTCAGAACGGGAAGAATTGCCCATCGCGGACCT
>JAAURS010000399.1 GCA_012032135.1 Acaryochloridaceae cyanobacterium RU_4_10
AGGGATATGGCGGCACATCGAGATGCAGCCAGCCAATAGCGCTTTAACACCAGGACTGAAGAAATCATCTCGTTTGACTTCACCATCGGCAGCGTTGTCTTGAATTTGTTCTGCTCGCTGCAAAGACTTAATACCTCCAGCACCCTCGCAGATATTCCAAATTTCTGACTCTGGCATTCCTGGTACGAACAGGTGGATATCCTCAGGTTGATAGCCAAACTCTTGAGCAATAGCCACAAACATCGAAGTCTGAACTGGATATTGCAAGTCAACGATGCACTGAGGCTTCCCATCCTTAAGGTTTTCAAAAATGGCTTGATTTAGCGCACCAAAAGATTTTCCGCTTTCTGGTGCGCCCAAGGTCAGCAATGAGGTTATCAGGTTGTAGGCTGGAACATTACCCAGTAGCAGGCTGATCTTGAGCGGATCTCCACCGGCCCTCTGCTCAAGACAGAGATTTCTTGCTCTTTTTAATGTGTTCTGGTTTTGCCCAATACGATGAGCCTTTTATGGGTAGTGGACCCTTGAGGGACCTAACAAAACGCCACCCATAGATACCACCAATAGCAAGGCCAGGAATCAAGTACTCACTGTGAGTAAACCAATGAAATGCCTTAAAGTAAGTCTGAGGATTGTTTGGGCTCATGGAGACTTGATCGATTCTCCCGATCCCTTGAGTTGGGTTGAGTTGTTGTGTTTTGTCATCAGAAAGCACCAATAGAACAATCAAGGAGCAGAGGCTGAAATAGGCTGAACCCGCAAACAGAGGTGCGATCGTTGGACGTTGACCTAGTTTGAGCGCTCTGACTTGTTCGCCAAAAATAGAGGCTGTGGCAATCAGTGAGAACAGGGAGAGTATGAAAAAGCTGCAACAACGGGTTGCAGCTTTTGACGGAATCGAAACTTGAGGATCATCTTTTGGAAAGGGTTTTTGTGGAGTTTTGGATGGCAAGGGTTGACTTAATTTAATGTCATTGTCCAGGCCAGGTGCTGTTTGTGTCTGTTGAGCTGGTCGAAACTTCCCTTTTTCTTCTGCATTTTGAAGTTTTCGGGTAAATTCGGGCAATTTAGTCTGAATCTCTGCTTTAAGTTTTGCAGCACGAGCGACGAATCGATTTGGATCTCCAATCGCCACAATTTCAGGATTTTTCTGGGATTTCAGGCACTCGTTGTGTTCAAGCCTTTTGGCTTCAAGACGGCCATGTGTAAGTATCAGACTGGCATCGCCCGTTGCTACGATCGTCTCATCTGAGATCGGCTTGCCTAGGCCATAGTCGGCAGGAATTGGACCTTCAGAAGGCAGGGAACTACCCTCAGCAGTTGCTTTAGGTTTCGTAGACACATCGACATAGATAGGATCCTCTAGCGGTCGCTTAGGTTTTGTAGACACATCTACGTGAAGTGGAGGTTCTATTGATCGCTTAGGTTTTGTAGGCACGTCTACGTGGAGTGGAGGTTCTAGTGGTAGCTCAGATTGAACTGGCCCAGTCCCCTGTAATGGAGGGACATCTATTGTTTGCTGTTGAGATTGCTGGAGATCGACGCGAGAGACGCTCTCAGAATGCACTTTTTCATAAGGTGTCATCTTCGCGGATGGGCTCTTGCCTTCTCGCTCCCACTTATCAACTGCTTTTTCAAAACTAGATGTTGGCGCTGGAGCTGATACCCAATTAGCACGAGTAAAATCATCCTTATTTTTTAGATTTTCGATTATCTCGATCTGGAGTGCGATCGTCTTTTTTTGTATCGAGCTGAGCTTTCTCTTCTACTTCAGCAACCTCGCTAGATTGAAGAGGCTGAGCCTGATGAACGACCCGCCCCTCTTGAGTTTTAAGAACGTTTTGCCCATCAACCATTACATCAAAATCTTTTGGGTTTATGGGGGGATTCGGAATGGATTTGAAATGATTCTGCAATGCGGCTATTTCATCCGCTGTTAAATCATTTTTGGAAACTTTTAACGTACCAGCTTTATCAACGACTGCCTTGAATTTACTTTTGCCATTTACTTTTATTTCGACTTTGTGCTCTTTGTTTTTATTTTTCCCGTACTCCGTAATTAACCTACGCAAGAATCTTAGGAATTCTATTGTGTCGCGCTTTTGAAGATGGGAAACTGTTTGAGAATGGTTTTGAATTTGGTTTAGTTGCATGACTATATCCCTTTAAGATCCTCGGATTTTGAAATGATTTTAGCTCCATCAATCGACGAAACATTCACCTTGAATGAAGACAAAACTTGAACTTCTTCAGGAAAGAAGATCGAGTTTTTAAGTCCCCTACGCATATCTTCAGCGCAAAACTTATCAACATTTTTTGAGATTTATTTAGAATCTTGCAAGCTAAAAACATCGGCTCGTAATGTTGTTTGGCAAACGCAAGCGCGACAGAAGGACGCATGTAATCCAATCGAAATGTTTTCCTATTTCGGTTAACTAATATGCATTCCCCAATATAGTGCTTCTCGTTTACTGTTTTACTGACAGACTTCTTTTTCTTGGAATTAATTTTTATTTCAAGATTTATTTGCTCTGTCTTCCTAGCAATGGGTTCATCATCTTTTATTATTGTTGTTCTTTTTTCCAATTTATCCCAAGTCTTGAAATGCAAAATATCTTGAGGTCCATTCGTGAATTTAAAACTTCGAGCCGTAACTTCCCACCACGTCAGATCGTTGACCTTGACTTTTTTGACATCAATGGGTGGTCTGTGAGTGCCAGGATAGCAAGAGCTAAATGGATACTCAATCGCCTCTATGGGTTGCGGTCTGTTTGGCTCAGAGGTCAGGTTATTTACTACTGCGATCGCGGTTGAGGAAACCCCCAGAACAACTGCTCCAGAAAACTATGCAAAATTCGGATTTTTCATTAACTTTTTCCTTCTTTTTGTATCTAAAGGCGCAAGTGCTAAGCTTGGGTTAGCCGCGCTCTAAGGTCGTTCTATGACTGCTGTAACGCTAAACCTGGATGCCGTCACAACCCTGACACACGAGCAGTTTTGGCAACTTTCTCTGACCAACCGTGATATCAGGCTTGAACTCACTGCACAAGGAGAATTAATTGTTATGCCGCCAACGGGATGGGAGTCGGGCAAGCATAATGCAAACTTAACAACAGACCTCAATATTTGGACCCGCAAAGCTAACACGGGAGTTGCATTCGATTCCTCTACGGGCTTTACCCTCCCAAACGGTGCCGTTCGCTCTCCTGATGTCGCCTGGGTTGCTTCAGAACGGCTCATTGCACTTAACCCGGATCCAGAAGGATTCTTGCCGCTGGCTCCAGACTTCGTAATCGAACTCCGCTCCGCAACGGATCGCCTCAAACCCCTTCAGGAGAAAATGAGAGAATACCAGGCCAACGGCGTTCGCTTGGGTTGGCTTCTGAATCCGCAAGACCACACTGTTGAAATTTATCGGGCAGGGAAAGAAGTTGAAGTGCTGAAGTCCCCTAAAAGCTTGTCCGGCGAGGATGTGTTACCAGGATTTGTACTGGAGTTGGAGGGGATTTTATGAGCATCTTTACGGAGCAAGCGGGGAAACTGAAGGCAGCGAATACAAAGCTTCCTACAATGTACGATCTACCCAGTGAAGATCCAGAGGAACCAGGTTTGCCAGACGAGTTTCAC
>JAAURS010000068.1 GCA_012032135.1 Acaryochloridaceae cyanobacterium RU_4_10
ATTTCAGGTTGTCCATGAGCCCGATGTCAAAGTCGAGGCTCGGCAATACGTAGTCGTACTCGCCGTCCAGTTTCGTGGTGGTGGTCGCTCCCTGCGGGACGACGAGATTCAGCTCGTTGTCCGAGGCCCAGCTGATCCCCGTCGGGCATCGACGAGCGCGTTGGATCCGACGTCGGTCTTTTCATAGCGCAAGCCCACGGCCGCATTGATGGGCAGCGCCGTGTCGAACGACTGGCTGAACTGGACGAAGGCGCTCTGCGATTCTTCCTTGACGCGACGATCGGTGGTGAAGTTCTTGCTGGCGCTGAAGCGGTCCTCGCCACGGATGCTGGCCGCGACGCCACGGACCTTCTCGAAATCGAACGTGAAGAAGTCGTTGAACAGATTCGGGTTGTTGCTGCCGGAGATCTGGTCGAAGTACTGACGGATGGTATCGGCGCGGAACAACTCGTCCGGGAAGGCACCCGGGTCGAACGCGACGTCGGAACCCCAGGTGTCATTTTGCACGGTGGAGAACGCAGTACGGTTGCGCATCTCCGTCAGGGCCACGCCGAAGTCCAGACGCGAGTTGTCGGTGAACTCGAAGTCGCCGCCCAGCTGTGCCTGCTTGATGTCCATCCGCGAGTAGCCGTTGCGAAATGCCGAGCCGGTGACCGTCATCTGTGACGCGTTGATCCCGGTCTGGCCGTTCGGCAGCTTCACGCTGATCACTGGGAAGTCTTGCCTGAAGTCACCCGTGGTATCGCCGCGCACGAACCCCGCGACACCGAGCACCGCGTTGGAGCCGAATGGACTGTCGGCACCGGATTCAGCACTCGAGTCGTGATAGTCGAAGGTGAAGCCGAGGCGATCGGAGGCTTTCCATCCCAGGTTGAAACCTACCGAAGTGTTCTCGTTCTTGGTGGCGAACTGCGCGCCGCCCATTGACAGGTCGCTGTTCGCGTTGGGGAGTAGCTCGGTGTAAACGAGCGGGGCCGCAACCGGACCGTCGGTGAAGGTGCTGGAGGAGGGGCCGAAGTTGAACCACACCGACAGTTCGTTGCGCTGGGTCTTGATCTTGTTTTCGGAGTAGGTGTAGTCGAGCGTCGCCGTGAGCGAGTCCATCGGACGCCACTGCAGGGCGAGCTGACCGTTGGTGCGCGTGCGCTCGATGGCGTTGACGCTGTAGCCGATGTCCTGCGGCACCGAGTAGGTGTCGTCGGCATTGGGACGGTTCGTGATGCGCTCCGAACCCGGTTGCCCTGGCTGTGCGACCGTGCCCCAGTTGTTCTCGTCGCCGTTGAATGCGCGCCAGCCGCCACCGACCGCCGCCTGATTGAAGCCGGAGTTGCGCTTCTGGTAACTCGCATTGACGGCGATACCAAACGTGTCGTCGGCGAACGTATCACTGTAGATGCCGGAGATCTCGGGCGTGAAATCATCGCCCTGCAGGCTCTTGGGCAGGTTCTGCGCCGACTCGTCGATCACGCTCTTCAGGCCGAGGCTGGTGCGCAGGCCGGGATTGTCGAGCGGTCGCGCCGTCTTGATGTTGATCACCGCGCCAATGCCGCCGGTCGGTGTGCTCGAACGGCTGGTTTTGTAGACCTCGACCCCTGCAACCGCCTCCGAAGCCAGATTCGCGAAGTCGAAGGCACGCGAGTTGGAAGCGCTCGTGCTCTGGATGGAGGAGGTGGGCATCTGGCGGCCGTTCAGCAGCACCAGGTTGAAGTCCGGGCCCACACCGCGGACCGTGACACGCTGGCCCTCGCCGATGGCCGATCGGTCGATCGACACGCCGCTGATGCGCTGCAGCGACTCGGCGAGATTGGTGTCTGGGAACTTGCCGATGTCTTCGGCGACGATGCCGTCGACGACCCCCTGGGCAGCGCGCTTCAACTCCATCGAGGAGTTGAGACTTTCGCGAATGCCGCTAACGATGACTTCTTCGACGACCTCGCCCTCCTGTGCCAGAGCGGGCGTGAGCATCGAAGTCCCGAGAATCAAGGAAATAGCCTGGGCCAGCGTCTTCTGGCGAGCCCGGCGATCGAATGTGCGATCGTTCACTGCGAATCCCCCGGTGTGCCGTGCTGATTTATCGTTCTTGCGCCCCATCGCCCATGTTTGCAGCAATGTAAGCGCTTACAAATTTAAGGTAACATGCCCCTCGGGCTCAGGCAAGCAGGGTTGATGACACAACAACACCAGAATGCGGGCGCGAATCGAGATCCGCAGCGGACAAGACGAACCCAACCTTGATCCGCCGAATGTGTGAGATGTGAAGCGCGCAGATCGCCATGACTACATCGGCCCAACGTTGATGGCGATCAGCGGCGGCGCGAAGCGCCGTCCGCTGCATGCTGTTGTTAGACCGCCGGCTTCTAGCCACGAACCGCTGCCTCGATCACGGCGATATCGATTTTTTCATCGTCATCATTGCATCGAACGCCCGCTTGGCGGCGGAGCGATCGGGGCTGGTATACGCCTTGGTCAACGCAATCGGCGTAATTTGCCAAGAGACGCCCCATTTGTCTTTGCACCAACCGCACTGGCTCTCTTGACCGCCGTTGCCGACGATCGCGTTCCAATAACGGTCCGTCTCGGCCTGATCTTCGGTGGCAACTTGGAACGAGAACGCTTCACTTTGTTTGAACGCAGGCCCACCGTTGAGTCCCAAGCAGGGGATACCCATCACGGTAAACTCGACTGTCAATACATCCCCTTGCTTACCCGACGGATTGTCGCCTGGTGCGCAGTGTACTGCGCCAACGAATGAATCGGGGAAGGTCTTGGCATAAAAACGCGCTGCCTCCTCGGCATCGCCATCATACCAAAGGCAAATCGTATTCTTTGCTTGCTTAGTCATGTTAATTCTCCATTGTGATGAACCGATCCGCCCTCATTCGGTTGCTTTGGGGGGCATGTGAAGACCGATCGTATTTCCTTCGGTATCGACCACCAAAGCCATGAAACCGTATTGTCCGATTGATTCCTTGGGAGTGTAGATTTTTCCGCCAGCGGTAACAACGCGCTCCAATTCAACCGCAACCTCATCGCAATGGAAGTAGGGGATTGTGCCACGTCCGCCAGATTCAACCCCGTCCATCTTGACCAATGCGCCAGAAGCGCCTACCGCATCCATCGCCATCGGAAATGCCCACATCTCAATGGAAGTATCAGGACTTTCGAGTTTCTCCAGTTTTACCTCAAATACAGACTCATAAAACCGTTTTGCACGATCCATATCCTGGACATAAATCTCGCACCAAACAATGGGATTAGGTTTCATAATGTAGCTCCTGTTTGATTTGATAGTAATGCGTTGGTTTTCAATCAAACCTATACTCTACTCAATAGTCGAACAGAGGTTTGAATTCTGATTTGTAAGTCCAATTTTTTGAAGTGAGACGACTATAGATCTGTCGGTAGACCCTTGAGTTCCATAACAGGACGGATTTCGACTGTACCGATTCTGACGCCTGGGATTTGACTGGCGATCGCAATTGCTTCATCCAAATCCTTCACATCAATCAGGTAGTAGCCACCGAGTTGTTCGTGGGTTTCAGCAAATGGACCATCGGTGATCATCCGCTTGCTATCGCGAATGCGAATGCTGGTTGCTGTTGCTACTGAATGTAACGGCGAAGCATTGAGGTATTGACCCTTGGCATAGAGTTGTTGTGTTAATTCGACGGATTTTATGTAGCAATCCTCGCGTTCGCTCTCGTTCCAGGCATTTTCGTCACTGTAAATGAGTAGCATGTATTTCATTGTTTTCATTCCACGTTGGATTGAATGTTACTTTGAGTCACACCAGCAGCGCAGATCAGTGCTATTCGCAAATGAGTTTCAACTTAGCTAGAGCTTTTGGCCAGGTCTGCTCCATACATTCTGCAAATTCTGGTGTAACATCCATATCTACTTGTACTTCAGTCACACCATTATTTTCGCTAAACGTATAATTCTCAAATAAGGGTGCCCATGCTTTAATGTCTGGACTTTCTGTGTCTTCAATCCCGTCCTTGATATAACCCAGATGCTTAATGGAAACAAACTCAAAGGGTCTGTTTTCAGCAATCACAGAAGTTAATCCATTGCCATCGGGAGCAAGGAATTTAATTTTTTCTCCTTTTGCCCAGGAACCTTCATAGTATGAATCTTTGGCAAATTCAGCAGTCCAGATTTTATAGCCTTCACGGTCGAGCATTGCACGCCACACTTTGTCCTTGGGGGCATGGATAGCGATCGAAAAATGTAATGTTTTCATACTTGTCACCTTTTAAGTACATGGTCAGTCCGGGGACTTCATTATCCGTAGGTCGGTCTTTGCAGCCAGCCGGGGGGCGAGTTCTTCAAAAGTCTTTAATCTGATGAACTAGCGAGGAGTCTGCTCATTCTAGGCAGCGGACTCGGGATGTGTGGCTAATGCATCGATCTCCTCATCCACCGGACGAATTTCAAAGGAACCCATGCGAACGCCGGGATGTTTTGACATCAACTGGATCGCGTGGTTGAGATCTCTGGCTTCCACAATCAAGAATCCGCCAAGCTGTTCTTTGGTCTCCGCATAGGGACCATCGGTGATAGCAACTGTTCCATGGCGATAGCGCAATGTCGCGGCATTACGAACGCTTTGCAGCGCTTCTCCACCCTTAAAGTGTCCCCCTCGGCGCAACTTGTCATCATAGGCAAAACACTCTTTCATCAGGACAGTGCGATCGCGTTCTGGCATCTCATCCCACTGCTGCTCTTCCATATAGCCAAGACAGATGAACTTCATAATGCCCTCCAAAATTATGTCTAAACGATCTCTGTTATTCAGTAGTCGTTCGGCACATCCGTAAATCGACATCAGATGAATTTTTTTCTTAACTTTGCAACGCATCTCCAAGGCACTGATGCTTGTTAGCTTGGAGGCAAGGCATAGGTCACACTCGATTATTTTAGGATTAATTTTGATTTTCGTACTAATATCAAAACAAAGCTTTACATGGATGCATCACGAAGCAATTTCGAGGGTGCAGCAATGGGAGATTTTCCAGTATCCAGTCCAGATGCTATATTTCCTCTATGTATACATACCCACTTGTGTTCGATCCCCCAGGTCAGGTCATTGTTAGTAGCAGTGAAGATGGAGTTTTGCAATTTTGGGATTTTGAGTCGAGACTAAGAATTGGTCACTCACACTCCATTCTAAATTTGCTCTCTCACCCACTTGCGAAATGCTCTTCACGCGACACTGGAACCCTCTACCAAACTCATCTCAATAAACCGAGAAACCCCTGCAATAATCGGAAAATCAGGGAATGTTGGACTTACATTTACCTCAACATAATTTCCTTCTTGCAAAAGATTAATTCGCAAACATCAAAATGGGTCAGAATTTATCCAAACACAAAATCAACGATCGCATCAGCCGTAAAATCAGGCTTCTCTAAATGCGGCACATGTCCGCAATCTGCCACCCATAAAAGCCGACTTCCTGGAATCCCCACTTGAAACCGCACCGCATCCTTCGTCCCCAAAATCTTATCTGATGCCCCCCAAAGAATCAGCGTAGGACATTGGACTTGAGATAACCTATCCCGACAAGAACGATATCCCCCACTCCGCGTAAACGAAATCAACGCCTTAGACCAATTCGGGCAATCCAAATGTAACGCCGCACAACACTGAGCATCCAAAGACGCAAAACTGCGATCGTAGTAGGCTTTTTCACTAATTTGCTGGCGCACCTTAGGCATCCGCAAAAACCTCTCCGTCACCCAATACCCCAAAGGGTCAATCAACAACGACCCCATCGCAGGTCCACTGCTATACCCCGCACTATCCAACAAAACCAACTTCTCCACTGCATCAGGAAAAGCCAGCGCAAACTCGATCGCAGCCGCACCCCCCATCGATGCCCCCACCAAAACCACGGGACGTTGGATGGCCGTTTCCCAGAATGCATAAAGATGTTGCTGAATCGTACGGGTGGAAATTTCCAGAGCGTCGGGACGCTCCGTAAACCCAAACCCGAGCAGATCGAGCGCCCAGGTCTGCGTCTGTTCCGCTAACTTGGGCAACAAACGACGGAACTCCATCACAGAACTATCAAACCCATGAAGAAATAGAATGGGTGGCTCGCCCTGCCCCTGACAAACATAGGCCGTCGCGATCGCATCCCCCATCAAAGAAGTTTGCACCTGCATCCGTTGAATAGATGCAGCAAGTGCAACAGAGGTTGATTCGGTCAAGCCATCTGTTGGAATTGCAAAGGAAGTAGACACAATCTAATCCCCAGATTGCATAGACCCGCGACCAAAGGGGGTCGGTGGACTCTTCAACGTATAAACTTCTGTTTCTTCCTCCACCAACTTGCGGATATGTAACGGAACTTGCAACATCCCCACCAAAGATCGACCGTCCAACATCCGCAAACTACCTGTGGTTTTTTCGGCAATAATGCGATCGCTTTCTACCGGATCGGGCATTGCTGAAAAGGCTTGCTTAGAGGCCATGATGTAAGAAAGGGGTAGCCCATAACTTGTGGCATAACACCAGGCAGACTCAACATGGGGAAACACAGACTTCACCGTATTCGCGAGTCTGGCGTGCATATACAACTCCGTTAAAAATAGGGGACCGGAGTGGAGCATAAAAAAGCCACCCTCAGCCAAAATCTGGCTCACCTGCTGATAGTGCTCTTGGGTAAAGAGTGCGAAGGCAGGACCAGACTCAATGGGATCGGATAGGTCAGAAAGCACCACATCCCATTTTTCTGTCGTCGTCTCAATAAACTTCTGGGCGTCATCGATAATCAGTTCTACGCGCGGGTCGTCAAAGGCCCCTTGATGCATTTCAGGAAGTAATTCCTTGCAAGCTTCCACCACCTCGCCATCAATGTCTACCATCACAACGCGCTCCACATTCTTCCACCGCAGCACCTCGCGAATAGTAGCGCCTTCAGCACCGCCCAAAATCAAAACTTTTTTGGGGTCGCCCTGCAAAATCATGGGTGGATGAACGAGCCCTTCATGATAGAGAAATTCATCTTTCTGGGCAGATTGCCATTTGCCATCCAGCATCAAAGCCTTGCCAAAAGACCCAGACTCAATAATGTACATTTCCTGAAATTGAGTCTTGCGATAGGCCAACACTTTTGTTGCGCCATGCATGTACATATCCCAAGGGGTAATCACCTCGGTCAACCACATGTCCGCTCGGATATCTGCACCAGCCATATGTTTAACCCTCAAAAACTCCATCGAAGCCGAAATAAATGTACTCTTTTTACGCGCAGCAAAAAATTAGACTGAACCCAAAATGGTAACTCAGCCTTGCTCCATACAATGGTTAAGCTTTTGCTGACCAGAGAGATAGAGTTCTCTCCGCGAGGAGAATCCTGATGCGATCGCTCGAGCAAAATCGCATCAGTAAAAGTATGGAATTTGCAAAAATAGCTCGCCTAAGCAGGCACAGAGCAAGCAAGCTCATCCATCACAACGGTCGCTTGCTCGTTCAGAGAAAGCGTGAGGGGCATTGGCGGTGGATTGCGCCGTATTTTTGTCATTGCGTGCCGACCTGCCTGAAACGCCTCGATCAAATATCGACAAGCTTCTTCTGGATCGGTATGATGACCGCATGTAAATACATCAAGTGCTGCATACCCTACCTCCGGCCAAGTATGGACAGAAATATGGGACTCTGATAACAACGCAAGCGCCGTTATTCCCTGGGGTTCAAATTGATGCAAGACTTCATTCAAGAGCGTTGCCTTTGCCTGCATAGCCGCTTCTCTCAAACTTCGTCGAATGAAATTCGCATCGTTCAGAAGCGTCTGGTTGCAGTCGTACAACTCTAAAATGCAGTGAGAACCAACGGAGGCAGGAACCCTTCCGTCCAGCGGATCGTCAGACGGCCCAACTGGAGTGAGGAACCTATCCCCAATTGGCCAGATAGCGATTTCAACATATCTATCCCCTTATTGGCCAGAAAGCGACGCGTACATAAAAAATGCACACAAGATCTGATAATAACCGAAAAATCAGAGAAGTGTATCTAGAGTGACATCTATCTTCGTAATGATTTTTGGATTCTTGATAATTATGCCCAGAGATGATGGATTTCGATAACCTAAACCCAAAAAAACTTCTGTTAGGCTGCACCCGTCTTAGACAGCCCAAAGCTTGACTCATTAAGCTCTCGCGCAGATTTAATCGGACGGAATGGCTTGACTGAATTGCAAGCATTAAAACGAAGCATTTTAGAGAAAATCAGCATAAGGTCGAGGAAAATGAGATTGAGGCATTGACGGTCTGGAAAGTTTTAGCCAATGTTTCGCACAGAATTCACGCTGGATGTAATGAGCCGTAAAGTCTTACAGGGAAAGGTTTACAATGGTCTTGTCTCTACTCTTGGTGGGTATAGTAAAAGACAAGAAAGTGTAGCGTTAGAGCATGTTATCCAGTTATATTTGCGCGGTCATGACCCAGGCTCAATACCGGGTCATGCCAGAAAATGATTTTATTTACGGAGAGATTCCAGGGTTTGAGGGGGTATGTGCCGAAGCTGAAACCCTGGAAGCTTGCCGCCACGATCTGGCTGAGGCTTTAGAGGAATGGATATTTTTCAGGGCCTCTCGACAATTGCCCGTCCCTACAATCAACGGCGTGGCAATGCCCATCAAAGGAATTCATTGAATCTCTCTTGCTCTGCGTAGTAGGGTATTGAATGAGATTCTTCGTCAAATGGTTTAGGGGCTATGCCACTGTCATCAAATCCACCTGCACTTTTAGTGTTAGCCGATGGGACTGCGTATCAAGGTTGGTCCTTTGGCGCACTGGGGACCACTGTTGGAGAGGTTGTGTTTAATACGGGAATGACGGGGTACCAAGAGGTCTTGACCGACCCCAGTTATTGCGGTCAGTTGGTGACGTTTACGTATCCTGAGCTGGGCAATACGGGCGTCAATCCAGAGGATGAGGAATCCAGCCGTCCCCAAGTACGGGGAGCCATTGCCCGTAATATTTGTGTGGAACCCAGTAATTGGCGATCGCAGCAGTCTTTGCCAGATTACCTCAGGCAGCACGATATCCCCGGCATTTATGGGATTGATACGCGATCGCTCACCCGTAAAATTCGATCGGTGGGTGCGATGAACGGGGCAATTTCTACAGACATATTGGATCCGGCACAACTTCATGCCCTAGTGCTGCAAGCTCCTTCAATGGAGGGGTTGAATTTGACTCAAGAGGTCACCACCGCTCAAACCTATGAATGGACTGAAACCACCGAAGTCAATTGGGAATTTAGTACAGAGACTGAATTAGCGCCTCAAGAACGGTTTGTAGTGGTAGCCATTGACTTTGGGATCAAGCGAAACATTCTCAAACGCTTAGCCAGCTACGGTTGCCGCGTCATAGTGGTCCCTGCCGATACCGCAGCAGAAGAAATTTTGAAACTAAACCCCGATGGAATATTCTTGTCCAATGGCCCTGGAGACCCCGCCGCCGTCCATCAAGGGATTGCTACAGCTCAAGACCTCCTGAAAACTCAAAACCCATGTTTGGGATTTGTTTGGGACACCAACTCCTGGGCTTGTCCTTAGGAGCTGAGACTTTTAAGCTGAAATTTGGTCATCGGGGACTCAATCAACCTGCGGGTTTAGACCAATCTCAAGTTGAAATTACCAGCCAAAATCATGGTTTTGCCATTGACCCAGATTCTCTCACCCCCTTAGCAGTGGATATTACCCACTTCAACCTCAACGATCGCACCATAGCAGGGTTACGACACCAATCGCTGCCTGTCTTCTCCGTGCAGTATCACCCTGAAGCCAGTCCAGGCCCCCATGACGCAGACTATTTATTTGGCAAATTTATTGACGCCATCAAAACCCATCGGAATTCTACTGCAAAAGGACAGTAGACAAGGGATGCTAAAAGACCCTATACTAATCCCTCATCTTGAAGTGAGTCCGTCAAACGAAACTCAACAAGGAGGAAGCTATTCCTGAGACATTAACCCTGACCGTGAGCTTGCGAGGCACGCGGGACGTGAGGGACAACTATCAACTCTTTCGCCTCACAGGTTTACTTGATGCCTTCTCAGAGCCTGTGTTCTTAAAAGTGATGACGAAGTGCCTTGAAGAGTCACCTAGTAACATCATTTTGGATTTGTCTAAGATTGATTTCATTGACAGTTCGGGCTTGGGCGTTTTAGTCCGCCTAGCCAAACAGATGCAGAATGCCAAGGGGTCCTTTCAGATTGTGAGCAATCCGAGGGTGACCCAAACTGTAAAGCTCGTGCGTTTGCAGGATTTTCTGGCGCTTCAGCCCGATGTTGAAACGGCAATCGCAAAACTTCCGAGCAGCTAAAGGGGTAAATCACATTCGGATATCAACGATTTTGATAATGGCTCATCCAATAGCCATTTATAAGCCACGCGCAATCGGCTCACATTAATCTTTATCCTTTGGGGAAGCGTCCTCTAGGTGTTGTGACTATGCACCCGCTTGTCCCGTTAAGTTCCCAGTATCCGTTTCCATTCGTTCAAACCCTCTCGCCTAGTGCTTTAGCCTATGTGGGAGATGCGGTTTACGAACTCTATTTCCGAACTCATTATTTATTCCCGCCCACCCGTATTCGTGACTATCATCAACGGGTTGTTTCCTGTGTTCGTGCTGAGACTCAAGCAGCCTTTGCCAAAACGCTTTTGCCCCATCTCAGTCCAGAAGAAGTTCGCATCTTCAAGCAGGGTAGAAATGCGGCTACGGGGCATCCCAAACGCCTTAGCTTGGAAGTGTACCAGCACGCAACTGGGCTGGAAACCTTAGTGGGGTATTTGTACCTCACGGATCGAGATCGGTTGCAAGAAATTTTGCAATATTTTTCTTTTGATGAAGATAAATCTACCGAACTGTAAATTTTTATCGCCTTGGAGACTGTGAGGAAAGCACCCATGCCTAAACCCAAACCCAAACCATCCCACGACAAGTCCTCTAGCGGCAAGCCGAAATTGCCTGGGGGGCGCAGTAAAAGTGGAGGCGGCGGTGCGCGTCCACCTCGACCTAAGTTTCAAAAAATTGCGGCCCCTCGGAAAATTTCTCCAGTAAAGTCCGCAGAAGCCCAACCTGAAGCAGACATTGCCGACGAATCCGACGATCTGATCTACGGCAGACGGACGATTATGGCGGCCCTTGAGAGCGATCGCACCTTAAATCGGGTGTGGGTTGTGCCGCAGTTACGATATGACACCAGATTTCATGCCCTTTTGGACCAAGCCAAACGGAAGGGCACCGTTATTGATGAGGTAGATAACAAGCGATTAGACTTTATCACCGAACAAGCAAACCATCAGGGAATCGCAGCGCAAATTGCCTCCTACAAATATTTAGAGTTGGCCGAGTTAATTCAACGAACCAAAGCCGCAACAGATTCTCCCGTGATTGTGGCCCTAGACAGCATGACCGATCCCCATAATTTAGGGGCTATCATCCGTACCGCAGAAGCGCTGGGAGCCCAAGGGATTGTCATCCCACAACGACGCGCTGTGGGGATCACTTCAGTGGTGGCCAAGGTGGCTGCCGGAGCCCTTGAATCGATTCCAGTCGCAAGGGTTGTCAACCTCAATCAAGCTTTAGAAGAACTCAAGGAGAATGGATTTTGGATTTATGGCCTTGCTCCCACGGCCAATGACTCGCTCCACACCTTATCCCTAAAGGGTTCCATTGTTTTGGTGGTAGGCGCAGAAGGAGAAGGATTGAGTTTGTTGACGCAACGTCACTGTGATGTGTTGACCAGTATTCCGCTTCAAGGCAAAACCGCAAGTCTGAACGCTTCCGTGGCAGCAGGTATGGCCCTTTACGAAATTTTTCGCCAACGATGGTTACAGAGAGTACATCATGTAGCAGATTAAACCTGCCACAATAAAAAGAAAAATTTTTACAAACTTCGTAATTTGTTGCGGTGAGGGGGGACCAACACCGTTCTGGGAGGTTAACATTTTGATAGTTGTTCAAAAAACAAGGTCCATGGGTTTCTCAGGCCATCTCGCTTCTGTTCTCAACCGTTTAGGGTTTGCATGGTGGGTTGAAGTGACCACCCAATCACCCACTTGCGTTTATTATTTTGGCCCCTTTGCTTCCGCCCAAGAAGCCCAAGAAGAGTTGCCAGGTTATCTAGAAGATCTCACCCAAGAGGGTGCACAGAGCATCCAAGCTTCTGTTAAACGCTGTCAACCTGCGGAATTAACTGTTTGTGACGATTTAGATTTCTCATCGGTCAAATCGAGCGCGGGATAACAATGACCTTGGGGTGGTTGCTCCCAGATGAAAGCAGTCGATTTATGTGAGGTGTAGATCGGCTACTTCTTGATGCAAGCATAGTTTCAAGACCGTCGATCTTGAAGCCATGCTTGAATGTCTTGATTCATTTGGCTGGAAATTTCCCAAGGGAAAAGATGAGAGGCACTGGGGTAACAAATCCAATGACTATTTTTCAGGGATTGAGCCGTTTCATGACTGGCCTTGCTAATAATGTGCCTGTCTTCTGCGCCGCTCAGCACGAGGCAAGGAGATTGAATTCGGTCCAGATCGCTCAAACGATCGTACCGTTGCTCTAGGGCTGCCATGAGTGCATTTTGAGCGTGGCGTGAGGTTTTGAGGGTGGCTGCACTTCCGGCTCGAGCCAAAAACTATAGGCTTCGGGGCTGTGCTCAGAGAATAAATATTTCAGGATCGATCGCCGCCCAAAGGTATTGATGTTCCAGGACCAACCGGGCCTCAGCCAATTTAATCCCCCTACAATGAGGGTGTTGATCAGTTCTGATTTAGTGGGTGAGGGCAAGTTACTGATGGGGTTAGCTGCGGTGGCTACTAAGATTAAACCTTTAATCCGATCGGGGTAACGTAGGGCCAGTTCTAGAGCTAAAATACCGCCCAAGGACCAGCCTAAAATAAAACAGTCCTGAATGTTCAACTGGTCTAGTAAGGCTTCGAGGTCTGTCAGGTGATCTTCCATCACAAAGGGCGATCGCGTTTTACTCCGGCCATACCCTCTCAGGTCTGGTGTAATGGTCAAAAAGTCTTGGGAAAGCGCGTCCGTAAACACCTTCATGCAGTCTGCCGAGCCGGGATGACCGTGCAGGCAGAGAATAGGCCATCCTTGCCCTTGTCGATCGAACGCAAGCTGTATCGGGTTAGATTTCTTTTAAACATAGGTCTAGAAATTTATAAAACCATTGTGCGGGGGATCGGGGCGAATCTTGCTATACTGAGTCCGCTTTAAAGACTTTCTAAGCCATCGCAAACCTAATGTTGGATCGCAATCTCCATCGTCAAAAAGAGCGCGGAAAGTCCAGGGGGGAGTTGAAAGTGCCCAGACGGACGGTGAAACCTAAACGCAAACGTTTGAAGTTGCGATGGTTTATTGCGGTAAGCCTCTTGGGCGGTAGCTTAGGCTATTTTCAATTTAAACCCCCTGCCAAGCCTCCAGAAGCGGTTTTAGTTCTGGGGGGAGAACCCCAACGGGAGCGATTCGCTGCAACTTTTGCTCAGCAACACCCAGGAATGCCTATTTGGGTCTCGGGTGGCAGCAATCCAGAATATGCAGACTGGATTTTCCAACAAGCAGGAATTTCTAAAAATCTAGTCCATCTGGACTACGATGCGGTAGATACGATGACCAACTTCACCACCATCGTGGATAAGTTGCGATCGCAGGGGATCGACAGTATTTATCTCATTACCTCTGACTATCACATGCGCCGCGCCCGATGGATCGGACAGGTGATTTTAGGGAGCCGTGGCATTCACTTTGAGTCCGTTGCCATTCCATCTCAGAAGCCGCCAGAATCTTTAAAAAAAGCTGCTTTTGATGGCGCGAGGGCTGTTTTATGGGTGATCACTGGAAATACAGGAGAGTTTCTCAAACAGGAATTCCATTGAGCATCGTAAAATGGAGGTCCTATCCCTAAATTCGGCTATGGCATCTCAATTTTCGAGTCAGGCAATTCAGACCTTAAAAGATAATTTCGATCGTCTTCTGGAACGACTCGACACGATTCCCCACGCAGAACTGGTCTACAAATCTTTATTGACCCTGTTGCGGATGACTGAAGAAGATATCGATCGCCTCGACTGGAAAATACTGAAAGCTTCTCTTCAGGATATGGAACGGGCATTCCAGGCATTTCATCCCTATCGTCACGTTCGCAAAATTGCCGTCTTTGGGTCTGCTCGCTTGCCCGAAGACAGCGAAGAATATCGAATTGCCACACAATTTTCACGGTCCATTATCGAACATGGATTTATGGTCATGACGGGAGCTGGGGGCGGCATTATGGAAGCAGCCAATAAAGGGGCGGGGACCGATCGATCCTTTGGCCTCAATATCCAACTTCCCTTCGAACAATATTCCAATCCTTTTATTGAAGGGGATCCAAAGCTCATTCAATTCAAATATTTCTTTACACGGAAATTATTCTTTTTGAGGGAAGCCGATGCAGTTGCAGCCTTCCTGGTGGGTTTGGCACCCAAGATGAAGCCTTTGAATGTTTGACCCTCATCCAAACGGGCAAATCCTCCCCGATGCCCATTGTCCTCATTGATAAGCCAGGGGGAACCTATTGGCGCAATTGGGATACGTATATCCAGCAACAACTGATTGCCAGAGAATTGATTAGTTCAGAAGACCGAGACCTCTATACCATCACAGACAACCTTGATGTGGCGTATCAAGCGATTGCCGCGTTTTATCGGGTCTATCACTCTAGTCGGTATGTGGGCGATCGGTTTGTCATTCGCCTGAATCACGACCTCAGCGACACTCAGATTGACACCCTCAATCAAAACTTTAGCGATATTTTGCTATCAGGTCGCATTGAAAAAAGTGCCATGTTGCCGGGAGAAATGCTGCATCAACAGGCAAGACCCCAACAAGTTCAAGATCGAATCGAACAACTACCCCGCTTAGTCTTGCACTTTAATCAACGGGATCAGGGTCGCCTTTATCAATTGATTGGAGCGATTAACGAGATGGGCGGTCCTCCCGAACAAGAACATCCAGAGCGAAAATAGAAAAACCCTTCCTCCCTCGGATGCAAAAGCAGAAGCAACAGCTTACAATGATTCAGTTGTACTCTGCGAAGCCACCTTGTTAGAACGATATTCCCTGCCCGAGATGGGCAACTTGTGGACCGAAGCCTATAAATACAAGACGTGGCTGCAAGTAGAAATTGCCGCTTGCGAAGCAATGGCGGAACTGGGACAAATTCCCGCCGAAGCGGTTGCCACTATTAAGGAAAAGGCTGATTTTGACCCCCAGCGCATTCTTGAGATTGAAGCGACGGTAAAGCATGATGTGATTGCCTTCCTCACGAATGTGAATGAGTATGTGGGGGATGCCGGACGCTATATTCACTTGGGGATGACCAGCTCGGATGTTCTGGATACGGCTTTAGCCCTTCAACTGAGGGCCAGTCTGGATGTCATTCTCAAGCACGTTGCAGCCTTAATTGGAGCCCTTCGATCGCAGGTCCAAACCCACAAGTACACTGTCATGGTGGGTCGCAGTCATGGGATTCACGCCGAACCCATTACGTTTGGGTTTAAGTTAGCGGGTTGGCTGGCTGAAATGCTGCGCCATCAATCCCGTCTGTTACAGCTCAAGGATGAACTGGCCGTGGGCCAAATTTCTGGGGCTGTAGGCACCTATGCCAATATCGATCCGCAGGTGGAAGCGATCGCCTGTGCAAAATTAGGGCTCAAACCGGATACCGCCTCCACGCAGGTCATTTCCCGCGATCGCCATGCCAATTATCTTCAGTTACTGGCACTCCTGTCCGCCAGCCTGGAACGGTTTGCCGTAGAAATCCGCAACCTGCAACGCACCGATGTCCTGGAAGTGGAAGAATTTTTCTCTAAGGGCCAAAAAGGCTCGTCGGCCATGCCCCACAAACGCAATCCCATTCGGTCGGAACGATTGACGGGATTGGCAAGATTGATTCGGGGATATGCCATGACGGGGCTAGAAAATGTAGCCCTCTGGCACGAACGAGACATTTCCCACAGTTCTGCCGAGCGCGTCATGTTGCCTGATGCGTCGATTCTGATGCATTTCATGTTGGTGGAGACCACAGACTTAATCCAGAATCTGTTGGTCTACCCTGAGAACATGACCCGCAATATGAACCTTTACGGCGGCGTCATCTTCAGCCAGCGGGTTTTGCTGACCCTCGTTGAAAAGGGAATGTTGCGCGAAGACGCCTATGCGATCGTGCAAGGGAATGCCCATCAAGCTTGGAACCGCGAAGGGGGAGATTTTAGAGCCCTGATCGGCCAAGATGCCAAGGTCAAAGAATATTTGTCTGATGGGGAACTGGCAGATTGTTTCAATCCGCAACATCATTTGCAAAATCTAGACGTTATTTATCAACGTCTTGGGGTTGCCTAGACTAATCGCGATCGGCATTTTTTGGGTGTACAAACAGAAAATGGGCGCATAGCGTTGGAAATATCCAGGCTATGCGCACAACTTCTAAGCCCTACAGTTCTATTGAGGTGTGACTTTCCCAATCACCTTAGTTTTCCCATCTCCAGCAACTTGCCAGACATCGTAAACACCTACAACGTCACCATTAGCATCAATATCGACGTTGCCACTGGCACCTTGATAATTGATTTTTTGTCCGCTTTGAGCAGTTCGAGTCCCTTGCAGACATC
>JAAURS010000069.1 GCA_012032135.1 Acaryochloridaceae cyanobacterium RU_4_10
TTACGGGTGGTAGGACTCAATCGACCTCATGCTTTAGCCCAGTGGTGGCAAATGGCCCGCGCTCAGGATTTAATGCAGTTTGAGACTGCCCTTGGCCCCCTACAAATTCCCATGTTCACCGTACTGTATGCCGATCGGGCGGGTCATATTTTACATTTGTTCAATGGCCAAGTTCCGATTCGCCCAAAGGGCACCTTTGCAGATTGGCAAGGCATTATCCCCGGCGATACCGCCAAAACCCTGTGGACCAAAACCCACCCTTATCAGGATCTGCCACGCGTCCTCGATCCGCCCAGCGGTTGGTTGCAGAACGCCAACGATCCTCCTTGGACAACAACCTTTCCCCTGGCCCTCAATCCCGACCATTATCCCGCCTATATGGCCCCACGCGGACCAATGGGATTTCGAGCGCAGCGATCGGCTCGCATGTTAATGGAAGATCCGCAGATTTCCTTGGCAGAAATGATTCAATATAAGCATTCAACCCGGATGGAGCTAGCGGATCGTCTGCTCGATGATTTAATTCCTGCCACCCAACAGTACGGCACTGTCCTCGCTCGGGAGGCTGCCTCTGTCCTCACCCAGTGGGATCGGCAAACCAATGCCAACAGTCGAGGAGCCGTACTTTTTAATGCCTGGTTGGAGGTTATGGATTTTGACCCGCCGTTTGCAATCCCTTGGCAGGCGACATTGCCCCGTACGACCCCCGATGGCCTTGCTGACCCAGCCCGTGCCGTTGCCGCTCTAGAGAAGGCTGCGGCCAGCGTGAAAGCCACCTACAAAACACTGGACATTCCTTGGGGCAAAGTCTTTCGCCTCCGTTATGGCAAAGTCGATCTACCTGCCAATGGCGGCTCTGGAGACCTGGGTATTTTCCGCACCCTTGATTTTACCCCAGCCCCAGAGAATCGATTTCAAGCGGTTAAAGGGGATTCTTTTGTCATGGCTGTTGAATTTTCCAATCCAGTGAAAGCGAGGGTGCTCAACAGTTATGGCAATGCTACACAGCCCCGTTCCCCTCATGTGGGAGACCAGCTTGCGCTGTTTGCTCGCCAATCCTTACGACCTGTGTTGCGCTCTCCTAAGGAGATTCAAAGTGCTCTGGTTTTAGTGGAAACATTTGAATAAATAAGAAAATGTTTCAGCTAGGCTAAATGAGCAAGTTGAGCTACAGGAATGTGACTATAAATTTCTTTATTTTCTTCCTGAGCTTGACGTAAATCGTACTGTGTTTGCAAGTTCAGCCAGAATTGAGGGCTGTTACCAAAATAGTGTGATAGACGCAAAGCCGTATCTGCTGTAATGCTTCGTTTTTCAGACAATATTTCACTGATTCGAGTCTGGGCCAAACCTATATCTTTGCCTAGGCGATATGGTGTAAAGCAAATCCGCCACTGGTCATTAATACGGATGCTGTGTTGCCCTTTGCGATCGCCAACTAACTTTTCTAAGCGATTCCCAGGCGGAATGCGCAAATCATTAATAGATGTTGCGGCATCCAACAACAGAAGCTTGCGTAAAGCGCTTTTTTCAATATCAGGCGGGTAATAGCGAGATGCAAAGCCATTAAAGACAAGCTTTGTCTCGTCTGACTTGAAATTTACGATCACAACTTAATACTACTGCACAACGTTACTATTGTCAAACGGTAGTGCCTTGTGCAGATTTTTGCAATCAATCCAGCTAACGTTCCTGTTCACCCGCTGCTAGAAGCTTTTTGGGATTGTCAGCCTAATCCAGTCGGCGTGCAACAGGTTTGTTAGACTGCCGGATCAACTTGCTTTTGCCAAAGGACGAACGGACAAAACTTCATCAGAGCGCAGAGCTTCTACTACAGCAATTGGAACAGCGATCGTGGCAAGAGATTCGCCAATGGCATTAAAAACTTCCAGCACACAGCCTTCTTCTCCACCACTCGGATGAGGAACAAAATCAACTAACATGGCAATGTCGCCAACTTTCAGGCCATGCTCAGGTAAGTCACGAGTTAATGCGACTTCTTGATACAACTCTACCTTCATATTAGTACTCCTAATTAGGTTTGAGGGTTACAAACTGAAATTTACCATCGATCTGTCTTTGTAGCCAAACTGTAACAACTGACAGGCTAATACCGTTTACACCGACTAATTCGCCCTCGACTTGGTAAAAGGTGCCGTATTCATTACTTTTCTCTTTGATCGCCTCTTTATCCATTGCCTGAGTCTGAATAGCGAACCTTAAAGCTTCTGGATTTTCTCGGGTGAACCCAGCCTGAGCCAAAAACCTAGATTTATCATTCCTTGCTTTTTGGACTAACAGATACTGAGTGACTTTCGCATCTGGGATGATTAAATCTTCGGGAACTCTCATCTCAAAACCACTTAAACCAGCACGGGACTACTTAATCCTGCCTTCCCCATTTTAACCTCGTCAGTCACTGTTATTACGGCGCATAGCTCGCAGCTTTGTCATAACATTGTCTCCATAGGGAGTTAGCGATCAATATGCCCCTGTATCTCCAGCGCTGCGTTTTTTTATTCTTTCGCTCTTTGCGATAAGTCCGAGCGCACGAAATTGGACTACGATGCTGTTGTAGCAGTCATCGGACAACCGACATTTGAACTCATTTAAGTTTCTTGGATTTTTTCGACTAGCAATGTGTCTTTCTATTGCGTTCATCAAATTCCCTTCTGATACTTCATCGATCATAGCAGGTGCCATGTCTGCAAAAACTTCATTCCAAGTCGATTTCACCTTCTTCACTGGTTTATTAGTATCATAAGTTGTATCAGTATGATACTCCAATTCAACCGAATCTTCACCTTGTGATAGCTCCTCTGTTCCAGGAACAGCAGTGGTTTGGGAAGCTTCAAGCAATTCCTCAAGCTCCGCAACACGGTCTCGCAGATATAGAATTTCTTCAGTAGCATCCTTATCTGGAAACATATCAGCACGAACCCAACCAACGGCTGGGCTGTTACGCATCAATACAATAATGCTTCGGCTAACTACGGAACCAAGATCGGACGGGCTTGTCCAAAACTTAACCATCTTTTGCTGTGTAAACTCACGAAAGGTAGTAAGTTTTTGTTGTCCGTCTGGTGATGACTCACAACGACTTGAAGGCAACTGACGGGGATCGCGATGAAGGAAAGCAATAATTGGTTTATTTTGATCGAGAGCATACTGATACTCCATTTCAGTATAGCTAATACCAGTTGGGCCGATAGAACCATACCGACTAGCAACAATTACCAAGTAGTAGTCACAGTCATCGATAACTTTCTTGATGAGTGTCCATTGATCTTCATTAGCTGCGGGGAAAAGCTCCATCCTCGCAGGAATACAATCCAACTCAAGAAGAGCTTGTATGACTTCTTCACTGACCGATAACTTGACTCCGTTCCGGTGCAGCAGGGTTGTTCGACTGCGTGACTACAAATTTAGAGCTTTTCAGCAACAATGCAAATCATTCCGTTAACCATCTCATTGTGAATTACTTCTAATCCCACTTTTTTTAGCTGATTGCAGATCCAGTGTCGATCAATCCGTAACTTTGGATAAGAACTAGCACTCATTGTCCAGCGATCGCCCTCTTTTCGATAAACGAGATCGTAAACCTCCACAACGTCTTCGCGGTACTCCAAGAAACAAGTAAGAATGGTAGACTCATTGCTCTGGACAGGGATAAAACGCTGTGTTCCTTGCGGCTCAACCGAAATGTAGTCGCGGAACGTCAAAATCAATTTTCCATTCGTCGCTAACGCACTCTCAACCCTTAACAGTAAAGACTGGACTACATTGAGTGACTCCAAATGGGTCAGTGTGTCGCCCATACAAACGATGACTTGCACTTGCTCATCAACGTATTTAGAGAAATTCAGAATATCATCATAAACTGTTCGGATAGAAAGATGCTTTGAGAGATCGCGCAATTCAGACAGCAGTGTTTCACACAAATCCACCGAAATGACTGAGAACCCCAATTCTGCTAGTGGAATGGATTGAAATCCCGACCCTGCCCCTAAATCTATAGCTAAACCTTGTGATGAGCAAACCCCAAGTTGGCGGAGAAGGTCATGATTGCGCTTGATTGCTACCTCTGGAGTGCCTGCCATCCAACTGTAGATTGAAGCAAGCTGTTGGTCGTAGTGGTCTTTCGCTGTGTTCATTCTTTAAACTCAATGATTTGACGATACTTCAGGGAACGACCCTTGAATTTTATCGCTTCACAAGCAACCCTTAGAGGATGTCTGAAAAGTTTGCAGCTACGCTAGCCGCCTGAGCATAATGCGGATCATGGCAACGTGGATGAAGGCTTCAGCAGTTTCTGGTAAGACCTCATAATCCTTCGATAGACGCCGTGACCAATAGAGCCATCCCCAAGCGCGCTCTACCACCCAGCGCTTGGGAAGTAGAACAAAGCCCTTGGCATCATCTGAACGTTTAACGGTTTCGAGAATCCCTCGGTAGGTATCCATGGTCCATTTCATAAAATCAACCCCTTCATAGGTGCCATCGACCCAAATGCAAACCAATCGTTTGACCCGCTCTGGCAAAGTTGCCAGACGCTCAAACATCAATCGTGCTCCCTTCTGGTCACTGATATGGGCAGCTGTGACCACCACCATCATGACTAACCCTAAGGTATTCACCATCAGGTGGCGTTTGCGTCCTTTGATTTTCTTGCCACCGTCGAACCCCACCGAGACTGCCCCAAGAGTGGCCGTTTTGACCGATTGAATCTATGCTCGCAGCACTGGGGACTGGCTCATGGCCTTGGATAACTCGCTCCCACTGCACAAATTGAGCATGAATCTGCTCCCATGTTCCATCTGATCGCCAAGCACGGAAATAGTGATACACCGTTTTCCATTTGGGCATATCCTTGGGCAGCATCCGCCATGCACCCCCAGCTACGACGATATAGAAAAGGGCGTTGAGGATAGCTCTAAGGTCAGTGGTGCGAGGTTGTCCACCCTGTTTGGCTGCGGGCAGTAAGGGGCCAATGAGTTCCCACTGCTCATCGGTGAGGTCGGTCGGATAAGATAGTTCCATCGCTCTCAGTCCTGCTGTCGATTTGTTTTCTTCTGACAGATTATCGGATGAGAGCTTTCTTATTCTGACTCTACGCTACATCTAGACCTTTTCGGACATCCTCTTAAGCTCCGCCACAATCAACAATTTAAGCAGTCGAACTATAATTTAGGTCTCAAAATGAGATCTAAGTCATTTCAACTGTACACACCCATAACTCATACCCCATAGCGCATGAAAGCATATTAGCATCGCGATTTAGAAGATTCTATATCGTCAAAAGTTTAAATATAGAAACCTTGCTTGATATCGCTACAAGCTTCTTCAATTAGTCATTTCAGCCTTTTTTTTGGGCAAACTAAGAGGGACTTAGATTTCAAAATGCCATCATAACTAACAAAAACGGGATCTTATCCTTCACTTTATGGAGCCAACCCCACTCAGAAAATTACTAGACCAAGTGCGCGATGCCCTATAGGTCAAACACTACGCCTACCGCACCGAAGAATCCTACGTGCAATGGATTCGACGCTATATCTTGTTTCATAATATCTGTCGCATCCATTAGCGCTGAAAGGTCTAGCTGTTCGGGATCTTGACGCCACTATAACTTTCAATAAAAGTCAACCTTAAGGTCTTTGTAAAGCTCCAGCAGTAAGCATAGACTTTGATGATAGATTAGGGCTGTAACATCCTAAGGATGGCTGTTGTAGAGGAGAATGCATATGTCTGAGGATCCGACAACCCCACAGGAGTCCAATTCACCAGAAGCTGACGCACCTCAAGCACAACCAGAACCCACGGTTGAAGTAAAAGCTGAGGCCGTGTCAGAACCAGCCAAAGCAGAACCCACTGCGGCAAAAGCTGCGCCAACCGCAAAGGTTAGTGCGTCTACCGAGCCTTCTCAAACTCAACAGACCACAGACAAAGTGCTAAAACAGGCGCAACAATTTTGGGAAAAAGCTCAGCCCATTCTTAAAAAAAACAGTATTCAGGCATTACTGGCATCCAATCGGTTCACCAATCACTTTTTAGATAACATTTGGCCCAAATTATCTCAGCAGGCGATCGCAGCGATCCCCGCCTCCGCCAAAGCTAAAGTAGAAGAACAGAAAGTCAAAGTTCAACCCACCCTTGAAAAAGTGCAGCCCGTCTGGGAAAAGGCCATTGTGCCCTTTTGGAAAAAAGCAGTCGTCCCCACCTGGATGAAGGGCTTAAGATTGTTGCGCCAGCGCTTACCCGAAAATCTGGCCAGAGAATTAACCGATCGTTTCATGACCATTGCCATTTTGGGCTTAATCGTTGTGGTTTACTGGTTCTTCTCGTCCTTAGGGTCTGGTAAACCCACGGTGGCCAAACAACCTGCAATGCCTCGGCCCACTGCAACACCATTGTCTCAACGCCCCATGAGGCCGCTCAATACTCAGCCCAGTCCCCAAACAGCACCTGTCATTAAACCCACTCCCAAACCCAGTCCCGTTGCAATTGCAAGTCCCAAGCCCAGTCCTGCGGCGGTTCCAGTCAAACCTCCAACAACGATCGCATCCAAACCCGCGATCCCCAGCCTCGACCTAGCCGCAATTCAGACCCAACTGAGCGGTGCGATCGCGGGGCTCGGCGATAACCTCATTAATTCAGTTCAAGCCCAAGAGGCCACCCACAAATTGAGCGTTGCGTTGGGGGAAAGCTGGACTGAACTCAGCGCATCCGACCAAACCCAAGTGGCCCAAAACTTGTTAGAGAAAGCGCAGCAACTTAAGTTCAACAAACTAGAATTGCGGGATAATTCTGGCGAACTGGTAGCCCGTAGCCCCTTAATTGGAAAAGAAGTCATCATTCTCAAACCATCAGGAAATGCTTAAATCCTAGGACTTACCTAAATCGTTGTATCCCTTTGGTGTCAATGCATATAGATAGGTGCATGGCTTTAATTTCAAAAAAACATCGAGCTTTGGTTGTCGTAGTGCTTAATATTCTGTTACAAAGAGGGTGAAGCACGACCGAGGACAAGCTTCATGTTTAGTGGCTTTGCTGGCTCTATGGGGTCCAATCAGACCGATTTTGGCGAACAAATGATTAACACTGTGGCGAGTCAATCGATTCGTCGCATGTTCAGTCAATGCGACTCAATGGACGTTGATATTCGCTGCGTTCCTTCTAGTAAGTTGCTTCAAGGCAGCATTGATAGCTTCAAGATGAAGGGCAAAGGGCTGGTCATCAAGCGTCAATTTCAAGTGGATGAAATGTCCTTTGAAACCGATGCGATCGCCGTAGACTTCGGGTCGGTATTGCGCGGCCAAATTCGCCTCAAGCAGCCCACCCAAGCGATCGCTCAAGTCATGCTCTCAGAGGACGGGATCAACCGCGCCTTTAATGCTGAGTTGGTCAAAAAGAGACTAGACCAAGTTTCCTTATCCACCGTTGAAATTGCTGGGATTGATACCCCCATCTCCTTCGTAGAGATTTCCGTTAAATTGTTGAGCGTCAATCAAATTGAGATTCATGCAAAAGCGGATGTTCCAGGACAGGGGCTCATTCCCATCGCAGTAAAGACTACCCTTGCCGTAGAGCGACGCAGAAAACTTCTGTTTACTGAACCCCAGTTCCAAGACGAACTCGTCCCTACGGAAGCCCACGCCCTTTCTAAGCAACTCACCGCCGAATTTGTTGCGATCCTTAACAATATGGTCGATCTCGATCGCTTTGATTTGGATGGGGTTGAGATGCGAATTAACCGTTTAGAGATTCAACCTCAGGGGTTGCTGTTTAGCGGCTACGCCCAGATCGACCATTTCCAGGGGGCAAACTTTAGGCAACTCAGAACCATTTTGGGTCAATAATTCCCAAAAAATCTTCTCAGGACCTTGGGTGAGGTCATCAACTCACCCTAAAATGACGGAAGGAATCTTTGAGTCATATTGTTCTGTTTAGATTGCCATGTTTAGATTTCGTGCCTTACTCTCCTGCTTGTTTGCCTGTGTTGCGTTTGTCCTCGTAAGCTGTGGCGGTCCCAGTGCGGTTTCCGTCCCACCCACTTACACCGACGCACAACTCCAACAGATTCAACAATACCTTCCTGAAATTCAAAGTGCTTATCAGCGCTTGGATGCATTGAATGCTGCAATTCAAAATAGAAATTGGCAAGAAATTAGAAGCACCATCCGAGGACCCTTCGGATCGATGATTCAAGACATGAAATATGTCACCACCCATTTGTTGCCCAGCGATCGAACCGCCGCTGTTAAAATTTCACGGGATATCTTCCAAGACTTCATTGGTATAGACCAAGCCGCCATTGAGAATAATGTCGATGGTGCGTTGCAGAGTTTTGACGCAGCAGTTCGAGATCTTGAAAAGTTCATTGCCCAACTGCCTGAAATGCCAGTAGCAGCCGCAGCCGCAGAAGATACCGTCTCCGTGGACGAACTGCTAGACGAACTCAAAGAGGTAGAAGAAGCTACCGAAGCTTCTGCTGAACCTGCCTAGGGTAGACCGCCCAAGCTTTGGGTCCCAAACCATTTTTAGGGATGTTGCACACCGAGTGTAACGTCCTTTTTTATTGAGCGGACTTGGGTGCTTTTGGAATATGCAGTAAATAAATGACGCGATCGTCCGGTTGCCAATTTTCATTCGCCTGTGCAAGCCGAAGCACCTCTTGACGAATAATCAGCACCGGAATGAGTTTGCCAATCGATGCAAGGGCTCGTAGGTGCGTACATTGACGCTGAAACTGTTCTGAGTTTTCTTCCAAAGTGGTTTCGCCAACCTTCACCTCTTGACTCAAAATATTTTGGCTCCATTCCTTGACAGATAATTGCAGGGAAAACGCACGCATCACTTCAGGGGTTGAAAGCCTCTCGGCAGCAACAGTCAGTTGCGAATTCGCAGGTGCATCAGTCAATGCAGCCAGCACGCGGGGTGGCCGGAATTCTTCTAAAACACGCTGGGCCAAAACAGAATTGACCTCTGGACTACTCGTAACCGTCAAAAAGGATCCGATTGACGCCACCCCTGCCGTACTGAGGGCAACCATATCCAGTGCACTGGTGAGGACAACCTGCAAATTTTCGGATTGGGCTTGGGCGCAATACTCAGGATTGGCATCAATCATGATGACGGCTTCACCGTTGTCTTGAATGAGGTGGGCCACCATTCGCCCCAAAGGATTGCAACCTACAATCATGGCTCCCGTGGCTTCCGTGGAGCGCACCTTAAGCCAAGTGGCAACCCATCGTGCCGTTAAGCCTTGTAGAAAAACGGTCAAAATAATGGTCAAAAACACCAGCGCTTTAATGGCATCCCCCCCATTGATGCCTGCTTTGGTCAAGGCGATCGAAAACAGAGAAGCCACGGAGGCCGCTACAATTCCCCGAGGCGCAACCCAAGCTAAAAAGGTCTTCTGCCGCCAGTCTAAATCGCTATTCCAGGTAGAAAACAAAACGTTAAGGGGTCGCACAACCAACATGAGGGCTAACACTGCAAAAAGTCCCTGCCAACCGAGCGCAAATATCCCTGCGATCGATAAGTCAGCCGAAAGCAGGATAAAAAGAACTGACACGGAAAGAATGCTTAATTGATTTTTAAACCGTCGCAAAAGACGTTCCTCAGGCAGTTCTGCGGCCCGGAGCATAATGCCTAATGTCACGGCGGTCATCAAGCCAGATTCGCTGATGAGGGCTTGGGAGAGTCCAAAAAGCCCCCAAAGGCCAGCCAATACCGTAAGATTTTTGAGATCGTCTGACAAAAATCGAGCCTGTTTGAGGACAAAACCTAAAAACCAGCCTCCCGCAGCTCCAATGAGTCCACCTAAACCCAAACGAGAAACCAGTCCACTCAAAACGATCGACGGATCGGCAGTTCCCCTAAGGACAATATTGAGGACGACCACTGCCAAAATGGCTCCGACTGGGTCAATCAGAACGCCCTCACCTTCCAAGAGGGTGGTCACCCGCCGTTCTGCCCCTACCTGTTTTAAGAGCGGTGCAACCACCGTCGGACCTGTCACTACCACGAGTGAGGCATAGATAAAAGCAATTTGCCACGGAAACTCAGCGACCCAATGGGCCGCAGCGGTTCCCCCCAACAAGGTGATTGGAGTCCCCAGCAAAACCAGGTTGCGCAGACTGCCAGAGACTTCTTTGACTTCTCGAAAGGTTAGGTTAAGGCCACCTTCAAATAGAATGATGGCAACAGAGAGGGACACGATGACCTCCAAGCCTTGTCCCAAAATATTAGGATTCAAAATCCCAAAAACACTGGGACCTAGCAAAATCCCAAAGACCAGCAAAAAAACAATGCTAGGAACCTTGAGATAGGCTGCAACCACTTGGGCCGCGATCCCGGTAACCACTGCGATCGCCATCAACAGCGTAATTTCAAGGTTGCCTTCCATCTACGGACGATCGGGTACGAAACAACAAAGACTTTTTGCAATCCGGCACAGCTTTTGTTGATTGTAGTGGAGAGACCAGTCTGTGGCATCATTGATGGTTAATTTCAGCATCTTGCACTCAGAGCAACAACACTCGTGAAAAAAGACTCATCAATTCTTCAAGTATTTGGAAGCCGAAAAATGGCGGCAATTTTAATGTTGGGTTTTTTATCTGGCTTGCCATTTGCCCTAACGGATGATGCATTTCGGGCCTGGATGTCAAAAGCTAACTTGGATTTGTCAACCATTGGCTGGTTTAGTTTGGTGGCATTGCCCTATTCGCTCAAGTTTTTATGGTCCCCAGTGCTCGATCGCTACGTCCCTCCCTTTTTAGGTCGGCGACGCGGGTGGATATTGGTCGCACAGATGGGATTGGTGGGTGCAATTGTGATTCTGGCCCTTCAAATGTCGGTTATTCCGGGACTGGCAGGGGCACAACGTTCCTTGTGGCTCCAGGCATTGGCTGCAACTGCAATGGCCGTTGTCTTTCTGAGTGCGACCCAAGACATTGCGATCGATGCCTATCGAACGGATGTCCTAGAAGAACGAGAAACAGGGGCTGGAGCTTCCCTCACCATTTTGGGATATCGGATTGCGCTATTACTGACAGGGTGGGTTGCCTTTAACCTCGCTGATAAGATGGGCTGGCATTGGGTCTATGTACTGATGGCCGTATTGGTTGCAATTGGATCCTTTACTTCCTTCTGGGCACCCGAACCCACGCGAGACGAGCGCCCACCTGAAACCTTTGCAGATGCAGTTGTACAGCCTTTTCTCGAATTTTTTCGCCGTTTGGGATGGAAAACGACAATCTATACTCTCTTGTTCATTGTGTTGTTTCGGTTGGGCGATGCAATGGTAGCCAAGTTTGCAGTTCCTTTTCTAGGCGGAAAAGGTATTGGCTTCAGCGATGCCGATATTGGCAACATCCGGCAGGGATTGGGCTTAGTGGCCACGATCGTGGGGACGCTAATGGGCGGTGCGGCCTTAAGCAAATTGGGAATTAACCGTTCGCTCTGGCTTTTCGGTAGTCTCCAAGCGATCAGCAATGTAGGCTATTACATCCTGGCAGTGGTTGGCAAAAGTTACGCCACCATGTTTGTCGCGATTAATGTTGAAAATTTTTGTAGCGGGCTGGGTACGGCAGGCTTTGTGGGCTTTCTGATGAGTCTTTGCAATTCTCGCTTTTCAGCAACTCAGTTTGCGTTGCTTTCCAGTTTGATGGCCGTTGGGCGAGACTTGATAGCAGGCCCTGCTAGTGGTGAGATTGCCCAACGCATTCAATCATGGATGGCGGCAACTCCAGCGTTGCAAAAAATATTTACTTGGCTGGCACCACAGGACAGGGGTGGGCGTTATTCTTTCTGATCACGTTGTTGGCTGCATTGCCAGGGCTAATACTATTACCTATTTTTGCGCCGTGGAATGCTAAACCCGTTCTGTCTATGCCAAGACCGGGATTGGATGATTGATAGCAGGCAAAAACGTTCGGTTTCTCCTCAAGCAACGTCACGGTCAATCCTTAAGGGCTCAAAGTATAGGTTACAAAAATTTCACGGGACAAAGAAACCACGGGAGGCTTCGTCGGGTCGTAATCTGGGGATGAATCCAGGAAAGGAATTTCACTGCTTCCCCCGCATCCCGGCCTGATGAGGTCGTAGAATGGCTGTGCGATCGAAGGGACGGGATTGGTTTTGACACCCATCGCCTCTGCAATCGCTTTGGCCCGATTTTGAGCATCTTGGGCCGCAGACTTGTATACATCTGACTGCAAAGATTGACAATCCTTAAGGGTATAATTCACCCCCACACGGCTCAGCGACACCGTCTTAAGCGACGTAGCAGCCCCTTGAACGACCTCTACAATCTTGTCAAGTTTTGCTTGTGTAGGGTTTTCCTGCCGCACCAGAATCGTCGCCGCTGAGGCCGTTTTTTTTGAAGGAACGGGAAAAGGTAAAGCACTACTGTTTGACTTACCCTTATTGAACTTAACTTGCACCTGTTGCTCGGAAATCCCTGCCGCAGTTAACGCTTTTAAAATGGGCTGAAACGATGATTCAGTTAATACAGTCAATAATACTTTCTGTTTTGTGTCGGAAAGGGTTTTTGGCGTCTTGTATTTTGAAAGCGATCGAAAACGTAACGCAGTCGGTTCAACGGGGCTACTTTCCTGATTGTCAGAAGGGCCAAACTCAAACAACAATTCTGCCCGATCCGCAGCGCGGACAACCCGTCCCTTACCTATTACTCGCAATACAGAGCTAGGTCCAACAGGTGGATAAAAAAGCTGAGCGATCGCCCCAGATTTACCTTCACTCGGTCTGGAGGTATTCTCAGATTGAGAAACATCCGCCCCATAACGACTCCCCCTCTCTGGATTAGCCCCTACAGATTGCGAGAAGAGAACCACACTGGTGGTAACAATACAAACTGCTGGGATAAACCCTTTAGACCTTAAAAAGTTCATTTGATTTTTAATAACATTGCATTCAAATCGCTTCTCAATAGTGCGGAGGTATCCTCCTCAGACCTTTCAGACAAGCTATTCAGACACTATTCTGCCGTGGATTAGACCCTAAAATCCTAATCACAGAAATTGAGCCCCAAATCTTGCATTTGCAAGATATTCTTCAAGAAAGTTTATATTTCTTCCCATCAATCAACACTAATTTAATTTTTCTAACGCTCAGAGGCAAGTTCAGCGTAGGCGTCACCCTACTTGCGTACAATGATGTCTTGAGTTGTGTTACGACTGATTGATCTGCTCATCAAGAGGAGAACGGAATAATTATGACCCAAGCTACTTACAAACAGGTTGTCCATCCCTATAACGACGATCCTTTCACTGGTAATCTGGCAACGCCCATTTCAGCATCTGGCTTTACAAACGCTTTAATCAACAATCTTCCAGCTTATCGCCAAGGATTGTCTCCTCTCCTGAGAGGGTTAGAGGTTGGTATGGCTCACGGTTATTTCTTGATTGGTCCCTGGTACAAGTTTGGTCCCCTACGGGATTCAGATCATGCTGCACTGGGTTCATACATATCGGTTGTCGCGCTTTTAATGCTGGCTACGATATGTCTGTCTGCCTATGGCATCGTCTCTTTCCAAGGGGGACGCAATAAAGTGGGAACTGGTGATGCTGCAATGAATACCTCCGACGGATGGAGTATGTTTACGGCAGGATTCTTTTTTGGCGGGATGGGCGGCGCAACCGTTGCTTATTTCATCCTAGAGAATTTGGGTATTGTTGATGGCATCATGCGTGGAACCTTCAATTAATTTCCCTTAGCGTTCTAATCTTGAGTTGAGACAGGAGAATTTTAAAATGACCGGAGAATATGCAGCTTCATTTTTACCTTGGATTATGATACCTGTGGTTTGTTGGGTTTTGCCCGTTGTGACCTTAGGGTTGTTATTCATCCACATTGAAAGTGATGCTTAGTTAAGTCAAGTCCTAAGCTTTAAGGTTTCATTGAAAATAGAAAGCCTTCTCTACAAGAGAAGGCTTTCTTATTAGCAGCGATTATCCCCTTAAATAAAAGCCCTCTAATCTATGATTAGAGGGCTTTTACAAAGTCAGCCTAACAACCGATCGTGCAATCAACTATCAACCAAACTTGCCTGCCGTAGAAGCAATCAAGAAGGCTGCGTAGGTGAAGACAAAACCAGCCGCAAAGTGAGCTAAACCAACCACACGAGCTTGAACGATGGATAGCGCAACGGGCTTGTCCTTCCAGCGAACCAAGTTCGCAAGGGGAGTGCGTTCGTGAGCCCAGACTAGGGTTTCAATCAACTCTTGCCAGTAGCCTCTCCAAGAGATGAGGAACATGAATCCAACCGCCCAGCAAAGGTGAGCAGCTAAGAAGATCCAAGCCCAAATTGAGAGGTTATTGGTGCCAATGGGGCTATACCCATTGATCAACTGAGAAGAATTGAGCCACAAGTAATCGCGGAACCAACCCATTAGGTATGTTGAGGACTCATTAAACTGGGCCACGTTACCTTGCCATACACACAGGTGTTTCCAGTGCCAATAGAAGGTAAGCCAAGCGATTGTGTTCAACATCCAGAACGTAGCAAGGTAAGCGGAATCCCAAGCAGAGATGTCGCAAGTACCGCCACGACCGGGGCCGTCGCAAGGGAAGGCATAACCGAAGTCCTTTTTGTCGGGCATCAGTTTTGAACCACGGGCATCCAACGCACCTTTGACCAAAATCAAGGTGGTGGTGTGGAGTCCCCAGGGCGATCGCATGGTGAACCAAGAAGTCGCCAGGTCCAATGGTCAAGAACAGAGAGTTAGCACCGCTATTGATAGCATCAATCCAACCGGGCAACCAAACATTCCCGTGATTGGGGAATGCCGTGTAAGCCACGCTGTCGGGATTGGATAGCAACGTATCAAAGCCATAGAGCAACTTACCGTGTGCCGCTTGAATCCACTGTGCAAAGACAGGCTCAATCAAGATTTGCTTCTCAGGGGTTCCAAAGGCAACCACCACATCGTTATGAACGTAAAGCCCAAGGGTGTGGAAACCAAGGAACAGAGAAACCCAGCTGAGGTGAGAGATAATCGCTTCTTTGTGATTTAAAACCCGTGCTAACACGTTGTTTTTGTTAGCAGCCGGATCGTAGTCACGTACGAGGAAAATCGCACCGTGAGCAAAGGCACCAATCATGATGAAGCCAGCAATGTATTGATGGTGCGTATACAATGACGCCATTGTGGTGTAGTCCTTCGCAATGAAGGCATAGGGCGGCATGGAATACATGTGCTGAGCGACAAGAGACGTCACAACACCCAACGCAGCCAAGTGCCAGCCAAGCTGGAAGTGGAGTGAGTTGTTGTAGGTGTCATAGATGCCCTTGTGGCCATCACCCAGCCGACCACCCGGTGGCCGATGCGCTTCCAGAATTTCCTTCATGCTGTGACCAATACCGAAGTTGGTTCGGTACATGTGACCCGCAATGATGAAAAGAACGGCGATCGCCAAATGGTGATGGGCCATATCCGTCAGCCAGAGAGACTCTGTCTGAGGGTGGAATCCACCCAAGAAGGTCAAAATTGCAGTTCCTGCGCCTTGGCTGGTGCCAAACACATGACCCGCCGTATCGGGATTCTGAGCGTAAACGCCCCAGTTACCCGTGAAGAACGGCTGCAAACCTGCTGGGTGAGGCATGGTGCTCATGAAGTTATCCCAACCCACATGCTGACCGCGGGATTCAGGAATAGCAACGTGAACCAAGTGCCCCGTCCAGGCCAAGGAACTTACCCCAAACAAACCAGCCAAGTGGTGGTTCATCCGTGACTCAGCATTCTTGAACCAAGAAAGGCTCGGGCGGAATTTGGGTTGAAGGTGCAACCAACCGGCAAACAACAGAACGGCTGAGAAGATCATGAGGAAAATAGCCCCACTGAACAAATCAGCATTCGTGCGCATCCCGATGGTGTACCACCAGTGATAAACACCGGAGTAAGAGATATCAACTGGGCTGGATGCGCCAGCTTGCGTAAACGCATCTACCGCAGCCTTACCAAACTGAGGATCCCAAATCGCGTGGGCGATCGGGCGTACATTGAGCGGATCTTTGATCCACTGTTCGAAGTTACCTTGCCAAGCGACGTGGAAAAGGTTTCCAGACGCCCACAGGAAGATGATTGCGAGGTGACCGAAGTGAGACGCGAAAATCTTTTGATACAGATTTTCTTCCGTCATCCCATCGTGGGTCTCAAAATCATGCGCCGTGGCAATCCCGTACCAAATACGACGAGTCGTCGGGTCTTGGGCGAGATCTTGGCTAAATTTGGGAAATTTAGTTGCCATAGGTCTTGTAGATTTTAGGTTTTTGATTTTGGAGACTTAGCCTAGAGCACTCATCCGAGCTAAGAAGAACGCCCAGGTAGTGACAATGCCGCCGAGAAGATAGTGGGCTGCTCCTACGGCTCGCCCCTGGATAATGCTGAGGGCACGGGGTTGGATAGCGGGCGTGATCTTGAGTTTGCTGTGCGCCCAGACGATCGATTCAATCAACTCCTGCCAGTAGCCACGACCGCTGAACAGGAACATAAGGCTAAACCCAAAGACAAAGTGACCCGCCAGGAACAGTAAGCCATACGCCGACAGAGCCGTGCCGTAGGATGTAATCGCCTGGGTTGCCTGTGCCCACAGGAAGTCTCGGAGCCAGCCATTGTTAGTAATGGAGGATTGGGCA
>JAAURS010000400.1 GCA_012032135.1 Acaryochloridaceae cyanobacterium RU_4_10
TGTTTTGAACAGGCGATCGTGCAAGTTAAAGGCACTCGCCACGATCGCTGGGCAGAAAAGGCATCGGTCTGTTTGGCATTGACGCGCTCCTATCTGGGCCAAAAAGAAGTTGCCCATCAACAGGCAGATGCCATTCACCGAACCATCGTCCAAGATCGCCAAGGGGAAAGTAGAGGAAGCTTTGCCTACTTTATCCAACTTCTGGGTCAAACCTATGTGAACTTAGGTCTGTTTGAAACGGCTCAACTCCTCTTTGAGAAAGCACTCTCTTTTTCTGAAGCCAGTCACTATACTCAAGTCAAAGCCAAAACCTTGACGAGCTTGGCTATCATCCAGCGACAGAAAACAGATTTACGGATGCGATCGCGCTCACCAAGATGCGATCGCACTGCTGGAAAAAATTGGGGCTATGTGCGATCTGGCGGAGGCTTATTATCAGTTGGGTATGACCTATCGGGAAATGGGGAAGGTGAGGGAGAGTGAGGAAGTGTTGAAAAAGGCGATCGCATTATTTGAAGCCATGAATGCCCCTCGACAAGTGAATAAGGTTTCAGGAATTTGGGCTAACGCTTCAGCAGAACCTTAAGACCCTTTTGAATTAAAGTTTGTCCTTTCATCCGCAATAAACGGATACGGGTCAACGCTGGAATGGGTTGATGGGACTCATTCATGGCATCAAAAAGTCATTGATATCATTCAAAATGACGGTCAGTCGTTGGATGATATTTTGCTGGCGGTATTCGGCCAAAAGTCCTTCCACGTCAGGCAAAGGCGTTTCAGTTTGGATCGCCCTTAGAATCCGTTGCAGGTCGTATTGGACCGAATATCCCGCAACTTTATAGCTGTTAAACCCCGGATCCAGATAATCTGAAAGCCCCCATTCACGCTAGAAAAGACCTGACACCCACAGGCTAACGCTTCCAAAGGCTGCAAACCAAAACCCTCGCTGACACCCTGAAGTGCCCAATACTCAGCAGAATCATATAAATAAACCTTTGAGCGGTTTAATACGGCAGCAAAGTCATCCACAAATCCCCGCACAACCATCACCTTGCATTTCTGCTCCAACGCTGGCACTAACGCATTGAGTAAATACTCAGAAGACTTACGGGCATGGACCAATACATCAATGTCTCGGGACTGGTATTGGTTGTGGAACAGATCGGAGATTTCGTTGGGTAAATAATAAATTAACGAGTTGGGGGATTGCTGGCCCCAGTACCCCATCGTGTTGCGACTCACCGTCACAATGGGCACCCTTGCAGGCAATTGAAATCCATAATCCGCACTATGGGCGTGGTAAATCAGATTAAATGCTTTGAGCCGCTGGGCCAGCTTGGCTACATCAAACCCCCAGCTCATCACAAAAATGGCATCTTGCAAATCCTTTGGACTGGCCAATAAATCATCTAGGAAAAGGGTTTGGGGCTCTCTTTGACGATAGGTGACCACCTCAGCTCGGCAAATTTTCTTTGTAAGATCGAGGGTTTTTAATTCGGCCCACAATCCGCCACAGGCAAATTTTTTGCTGGTGCCAGGTAAGAGAAAGTAAAGCTGCCGCATGTTTGGGGTTCCTTGTGCGGTGTAAAGAGCACCTCAATACCCTACTAGAAATCCGATTCGATCGCCTCACGCAATCAGAGAATTTGTCGGGGGTGCGTTTCCATGTGAGGATAAAGGAATATCTGGTTTACTCAAGACAATTGAATGGAGCATCATGGCTGAGATCCAATTTTCCCGTGGCACTAACGAAACCGTCATTCCTGATGTGCGCCTGACGCGAGCAAAAGATGGTACGAATGGTCGGGCCTATTTTTCTTTTGACAATCCTGATATTCTACAAGGCAATCTGGAAATTCTAGGAATGTACATGGTGGATGAGGAAGGCGAACTGATCAGCCGCGATGTGAATGCTAAGTTTGTCAATGGCTTGGCCACTACGATCGAAGCCACCTACACCATGAAAAGTGCCGCTGAATGGGACCGCTTTATTCGGTTTATGGACCGCTATTCTGAAAGTCACGGGATGGGCTTGAACAAGTCTGAGTAATTTCAACTGCGGTCATGACCCCAATTCCCCATCCCACGTCCGAACCTGTGTCCGTGACCTGTGCGGTTATCACTGTGAGCGATACCCGATCGCCCGCAAATGATTCAAGCGGCCAAACCATTCAATCCCAACTGACGGCGGCAGGGCATCGGGTTGCAATGCATGAGATTGTGCCAGACGAACCTCTCCTGATTCAGGCAAAACTTCAGCAGTTGGGCGGGCAGGTGGGGATTCAGGCGGTTATTTTTAACGGTGGAACGGGCATTGCGCCTAGAGATACAACCTACGATGCCATTCAGACATTGCTGGACAAAGAATTGCCTGGGTTTGGTGAAATATTTCGCTATTTGAGCTATCAAGATATTGGGTCAAGGGCGATCGCATCTCGTGCCACAGCCGGAATTTATCGCAATCTGATCGTATTCTCATTGCCTGGATCGACCAATGCAGTCACCCTTGGCATGGAAAAACTGATTGTGCCAGAGTTAGTCCATTTGACTGGGTTGCTTAAAGTGTAAGTCATACAGCGTTCTCGATCCTTCTCCAATATCCCCATCGAATCCCAAGGAGTTTTTATGGCAGACTGGCAAGTTATTCCAGGCGGTATTACTGCGCCCAAGGGCTATCGGGCCGCTGGAATTAGGGCAGGGCTTAAGCCTTCGGGATTGCCAGATTTGGCCTTAATGGTTTCGGATGTGCCTGCGATCGCAGCCGGAGTATTTACCCTCAACCAAGTCCGAGCGGCCTGTGTGGATTATTGCCAACAGTGTTTGGATGCAAAATCTACAGCTCAAGCGATTCTTTGCAATGCCGGACAGGCCAATGCCGGAACGGGGGAGCAAGGGTGGGATGCGGTCCGAGAGAAAGCGGCTCTCATTGGCAAAGCTCTCAATATTCCTACCGAGCAGGTGTTGGTTGCATCCACGGGCGTCATTGGCCAGCAGGTTCCGATGGAGAAGGTGCGGGCAGCGATTCCTCAATTAGTCCAAGAACTCTCTGCAAACGGTTCCGAGGCGGCTTCGCGATCGATTGTCACGACAGATTTAGTGACCAAAAGTATTGCGCTGGAAGGGTTCATTGGCGATCGCCCAGTTCGAGTGGGTGGGATTGCGAAAGGGTCTGGGATGATTCATCCCAATATGGCGACGTTACTGGCTTTTGTGACCTGCGATGCGGGGGTGACGCCCCATCTGTGGCAGCAAATGCTGAGTCGGGCGGTGGATCGAAGTTTCAATCAAATCACGGTGGATGGCGATACCAGTACGAATGATATGGTATTGGCCCTCGCCAACGGTCAGTCACGGACCCCTGCGATTACGGAGATGGGGCCGGAGGCGGAGTTGCTAGAGGCAATGTTGACGGAGGTGTGTACATATTTGGCCAAACGGATCGCGCGGGATGGGGAGGGGGCGACTTGTTTGGTTGAAATTCAGGTCAGTGGAGCGACGGATGATATGGCGGCACGACAGGTGGCTCGGACGATCGCAGGGTCGATGTTGTTCAAATCTGCGGTGTTGGTCGCGATCCAAATTCGGGGATC
>JAAURS010000401.1 GCA_012032135.1 Acaryochloridaceae cyanobacterium RU_4_10
TGCGCCAATCCTTCGATCGGCTTGAGGCGCGTGTTGAAGCTCGCACCCTTTCAATCCGGCAAGCAGAAGAACGCTATCGCCGCATTTTTGAGCAAGCCAGGGAAGGTATCTTTCAGACCTCCCCCGATGGACGGTACCTCAAAGCAAATCTGGCGCTTGCTCAAATCTATGGTTATAGTTCGCCAGAGGAATTGATAGCCCACTGCCAAAACTTAAACGAACAGCTCTATGTAGATGCTAACCGCCGCCAACAGTTCATTGACATTATTGAGCGCGAAGGGGGCAGTAACAGGATTTGTATCCCAAGTCAGAACTTATGCTGGAGAATCGATCTGGATTGTTGAAAATGCCCATCGCGTTTGTGACGATGGCGGTCAACTGCTGTATTACGAGGGAACAGTCCAGGATATTACCGATCGCAAAGACACTGAAGCCATTCTCCAGCGTCAGTTGTCCGCTAGTGAAGCCGCTAGTGAAGGGATTGCAATTTTGACCAAAAATGGGTTTTATTTATGTCAATCCTGCCCATATTCGTTTGTTTGGCTACGACTCGTTCAATGAATTTTTTGGCCAGCCTTGGACTATTTTGTACCCACCGAAGGAAGTCCAACGGTTTGAACAGGAAGTAACTCCCATTCTCATGGACAAGGGTCATTGGCAGGGAGAAATGCTGGCCCAACGACGGGATGGTAGTTTATTTGCCGAAGAACTATCCCTGACCTTTGCCGATAATGGCGATTTAATTTGTGTTTGCCGGGATATTACCGAGCGAAAACTGACTCAAGTTCGTCTAGAAACTGCTAAAGAATCGGCAGAAAAGGCTAATCGCGCCAAAAGTCAATTTTTAGCGAATATGAGTCATGAGTTAAGAACCCCACTGAACGCAATTATTGGGTTTACGCAACTCATGGCTAGAGATAGTTCTTTAAGAGGCGAAAATCAAGAGTTTGTGGAGATTATTAACCAGAGCGGCGAACATTTGTTGGGATTGATTAACGACATTCTGGAAAATTGTCAAAAATTGAGGCCGAGTTGGTAAATCTCACCGAGAATAGTTTTGATTTATATCGGTTGCTGAACTCAGTTGAGACACTCTTTAAACTCAAGACAGACGCAAAAGGACTGGAACTGATCTTTGAGCGCGCAGAGAATGTCCCTCAGTACATCGAAGCCGATGAGATCAAGTTGCGCCAGATTTTAATTAACTTATTGGGAAATGCAATCAAGTTTACCCAGGTCGGTCAGATTCGGATTGGTCTCAAAGTTGCGGAGGGCAATGAATTAGAAGCTGAATTGCCCTTCCAACTCTGTATTGCGGTAGAAGATACGGGCGCGGGCATTGCTGAATCCGAACTCAATCGTTTATTTCAGCCGTTTGTTCAAACGGCAACGGGGCGACAATCCCAGCAAGGAACGGGATTGGGACTTGCGATCAGCCGTAAATTTGTACAGTTAATGGGCGGTGATTTGACCGTCCGCAGTCAGGTGGGTTTGGGTACGGCGTTTACCTTTTCGATTCAGACCCGTTGTGCTGTCCCCCATGCGATCGCCAGCACCCCATCTTCCCGTCGCGTAGTTGGGTTGGCACTGGGGCAACCCAGCTATCGAATTTTGGCGGTAGACGATAAGTCTAATAACCGCCGACTCTTAGTCACCCTATTATCCTCCCTAGGGTTTAAGGTTTGCGAGGCAGTCAATGGCGTGGAAGCTATTTCAATCTGGGAAGATTGGCATCCCCATCTCATTTTGATGGATATGCGGATGCCTGAAATGGATGGTTATGAGGCTACCCGACGGATCAAAGCACACCCGAAAGGCATGTCAACCCTCATCATTGCCTTAACAGCGAGTGCCCTCCAAGAAGAGCGTCATGAAATTATTGCCGCAGGTTGTGACGATTGCATCTATAAGCCTTTTCGCGAGGAGGAACTGATTGCGGCGTTGGTGAAACACCTGCATGTCGAATTTGTGTGTGACCGCTCAGCCGCTAGCAAAAAAGATGCATCGTCGGATTCAGCCTCAGAACTTACAACAACTGCAATCGCAACGGTGATGAGCGTGACTTGGATGGAAGCGCTTCAAACTGCGGCAAAAAGCGGAGACGACGACCAGATTTATGCCTTGATTGCTCAAATTCCATCCGATCGCACCCATCTCATTGAAGGATTATCGCAGTTGGCCGAACAGTTTGCGTTTGACCAGATTTTAAATTTAACGCGAATCCACCCAGGACTATTACGATGAAAAATACCTTTGCAGACATTTTAGTAGTCGATGATACACCTGCCAACGTTCGTCTGTTGGCCAATATGTTATCGACATTGGGCTATAAGGTTAGAAAGGCTACGAACGGAGAAATGGCAATTGAAGCCATCAATATGGTCCTTCCAGATTTAGTTTGCTGGACATTAATATGTCTGGAATGGATGGCTATCAAGTCTGTCAAACCCTTAAATCCCAACCAAAAACTGCCGATATTCCAGTTATCTTTATCAGTGCGCTGGATGAAATTATGGATAAGCTCAAAGGGTTTAATGTGGGTGGGGTTGACTACATTACAAAACCGTTTCAGTTGATCGAAGTTCAAGCGCGTGTCAAGACCCATATTTCTTTGCGCCTCTTGCAAAAAGAACTACAGCTCAAAAATCAACTTTTAGAAGAGGAACGGTCAAGATCTGGACAAATTCAGGCCGATCTGTTTCCAAAACTCATGCCAATCCTTCGCCTTGGATTTGAGTTGGCTGCGCGCTGTTTCCCCGCTCAAGAAGTGGGTGGGGACTTCTATGACTGGCAACTTTTAGAGGCAGGCTGCTTAAATTTCACCCTGGGAGATGTCATGGGTAAAGGGATGCCCGCAGCCTTATTGATGACAACCGTTCGTGCGACCCTCAGAGCGTTAGGCGCACAGTACACGCCTGCAACACGGATAGATGCGGCGCAAGCACTTTTAGCATCTGATTTGGGTGGTTCTGAGAGTTTTGTGACATTGTTCCACGCTCAACTGAACTGCCGCGATCGCCAATTGTCTTACATTGACGCAGGACACGGTTTAGTTTTACTCAAACGTGCAAATGGGGAGATTAAGCCGTTGCTCAAAGGTGGCATCCCAATGGGAATTTTGCCGGAACAAAACTATCAAAGCGGTAACATCCTTTTTGAACAAAATGATGCGTTATTGGTGTTCAGTGATGGATTGCCAGAGGTGTTTCCCGATGCTATCAAACGGCCAGAGGTTTTTACGTCACTTTTGCAGGGAACGACCAGTGCGACAGATATTTTGAATCGAATGTTCCGTCTCGTTCCGGCAAATACAGCGTTGCTTGACGATTTGACTGTTCTGGTCTTGTATTGCCGCTAAGCATTGTGCTTCAAGGTTTTTGCGAGTTCTTCTTCTCTGTAGAGATTGATTCAGTTACGGGCATTCTAAATTTATGCAGGTAAATCTCAGGGCTCCGATCGCTATGCTGAAACATGTTGGGATCTTTATCAGTAGTGCAGTCGCGGTATTGACCCTAGCTGCACCCAGTTGGGGGCTGCCGCTGTCTCCTGGCGATCGCATCAAAATCAGCATCCCCGAAGGAGAAGA
>JAAURS010000070.1 GCA_012032135.1 Acaryochloridaceae cyanobacterium RU_4_10
AACATGGGAATGGATGATTGGCGGGGCGATCGCTTTGACCCTGGGCATAGTAGGCTTGGGGGTCGCTCAACTCAACAAGCGTCCAACGCCGCCTCCCACTCAATCTAAAAAGTCCCCGTTACAACCTGGAAAAGTTACTGCGCTGGGACGCATTGAGCCAGCTGGGGAAGTGATTAAAGTTGGCGGCCCTTCTGGTGAGAGAATTGACAAGCTACTCGTCAATGAAGGACAGTACGTCGCAGCAGGTCAAACCATTGCGATTCTCGAAAGCCATGGCGAACGATTGGCCGATCTGGAAGTCGCTCAAAGTCAACTTAAAGATGGCTTGGCGCAGCTTGATAGTGCAAAAAAGTACGGTAGCGCTCAAATTTCAGAAGCGCGATCTCGAAAATTGCAGGCCGCTGAACCTAAGTCCAAGGAACTTGCGGCTCAAAAAGCGACGATTGCTCGACTGAACAGCGAACTCACCTTTGCAAAAGATGATTTGGATCGGTATCGGCAACTCCAAGTCAGTGGCGCAATTTCAAAAAGAGAACTGGAAAGCAAACAACTTGCCTATCAAACCAAGGTTGAGGAGGTTCAAGAAGCAAGGGCGCAGCTTGCCAAGCTAGCTGAGGAACAACGGACAAACCTTAGAAATGTGGACGCGCAGGTGCGGAGCGCGCAGGCTGACTCCGCGCGATCGCAAGCGCAAATTCAGATTGAGACCGCGCACAGTAGCATCAAACAGGCTCAGGCCAAACTCGATCGCACCATTATTCGAGCGCCAAAGCCAGGGCAAATCCTTAAAATTCTGCTCAAAGAAGGAGAATCTCTAGAAGTCAGCACTGGGTCTGGAAGTTCTGGGGGGCAAGGCATTGTCGAAATGGGCAACACCAAGCAGATGGACGTTGTGGCTGAAATCTATGAAACGAATGTGGGACGGGTCAGGGTCGGTCAAACCGCAACGATTACCAGCTCAGCTTTTCCAGGTCAGATTAAGGGAAGAGTTTCCCAGATCGGCCTTAAAATTGGCAAAATGATGTCATCAGTACTGACCCTGCTGCCAATACTGATGTTCGCGTCGTAGAAGTCCGAATTCGCCTTCAGAACAGTCGCCCAGTTGCTAACTTGACAAACCTCCAAGTAGCCGTCGCCATCGATCGCGATACGCCATGATCTTTGCTGCAATTCCACTGGCTTGGCTCCAGCTCATTCGCGAACGAATGCGCCTGGTGGTGGCCTTGGCTGGCATCTCCTTTGCAGTCATTTTGATGATGATCCAGTTGGGATTTCGCGACGCGCTGTTTGATGCGTCGATTACGATGCACATCAACCTCAAGGCTGATATCGTGCTGATCAACCCTCAGTCCACCTCGCTCATTGCAATGAAACAGTTTTCGCGGCGACGGCTGTATCAAACCCTGGGGGTTCCTGGGGTGGAGTCCGTTACGCCGATGTACCTAGATTTTGCAATCTGGCGCAACCCAGAAAATCGTAAAACTCGGCAGCTTATGGTCATTGCCTATCCCCCCGATGCAGATGTTTTTAATTTGCCAGGGGTGACGGCGTCCCAAGAAGAAGTCAAAAAATCCGATGTCGTGCTCTTTGATGAGGCGGGGCGTCCTGAATTTGGCCCTATCTCGCAGTGGTTCAAGGCAGGAAAAACGGTTACGGCAGAAGTTTCTGGGCGCAAGGTTACGGTAGGCGGCATCTTTAAAATGGGCGCATCCTTTGGAGCCGATGGCAATCTCATTACCAGCGACCTCAACCTCATTCGCATGGACGCTCAGAGATCGCAGGGGTTGATTGATGTGGGACTCATTAAAGTTGAGCCTGGTGCCGATGTTCGGGCCATTTTTCAACGCATTCGGAAAGAACTCCCCGATGATGTCAAAGTATTGACCAAGAAAGGGTTTGCTGATTTTGAACAATCGTACTGGCAGAGCAGCACGGCGATCGGTTTTATTTTTACCCTCGGCTCCGCAATGGGTTTTATTGTGGGCATCGTGATTGTCTATCAAATCTTATATACGGACGTGTCCGATCACCTCGCCGAATATGCCACCCTAAAGGCAATGGGATACCGCAGCTATTTTCTGATTTCAGTGGTGCTCCAAGAAGCGCTGATCTTGTCTGTCTTGGGCTTTTTGCCAGGATTCTTTCTGAGTATTGGTCTCTATAGCCTTACAAAGAATGCCACCTCGCTTCCCATTGGCATGACCGTAGACCGAGGAATTACCGTTTTTATCCTGACAGTGGTCATGTGCGTGGTTTCTGGGGCGATCGCCATGCGTAAAGTTCAAGCTGCTGACCCTGCTGATATTTTTTAGACCGTCTCACGCATTATGACCATGTTACTCGAACCTGTTATTGCCATCGATCGGGTCAATCATTATTTTGGTAAAGGGCACCTCCGCAAACAAATTTTGTTTGAAGTCACCTCCAACATCTATCCTGGCGAAATTGTCTTTATGACAGGCCCTTCCGGCTCTGGCAAAACGACACTACTGACGCTCATTGGCGCATTGCGCTCCACTCAGGAAGGAAGCCTCAAAGTCTTAGGGCGGGAGTTGCGCAATGCGCCTTCCCGCGAGCTGGTCAAGGTTCGTCGAGATGTGGGGTATATTTTTCAGGCTCACAATCTCCTACACTCTCTGAGCGCGCGACAAAATGTCCAGATGGCTCTCGACCTTCATCCTGAAATTCCAGGGCCAGAGATTTACCAGCGCTCCAGCGATATGTTGCGGGAGGTGGGGCTAGGCGACCACATTCATCAATACCCCCATGATTTATCAGGAGGGCAAAAACAACGGGTGGCGATCGCCCGCGCACTTGTAAGTCAGCCTAAAATTGTGCTTGCGGACGAACCGACCGCTGCTCTGGATAAGCAATCTGGACGAGACGTAGTTGAAATCATGCAGCGGCTGGCAAAACAACAGGGTTGCACCATTCTCATCGTGACTCATGACAATCGAATTCTAGACATAGCTGACCGCGTCTTGAATATGGAAGATGGTTGCTTGTCCACCTTAGATACTATTACGGCTTAAGCGCGTTAAGGATGTCATGAATAATGCAGGTTAAGTTTGTAGCGGACTAGAGAGGGCAAGCAAAAACTATGCCCAAGCCGTGGTGAATCAGCTTCAGGACAAAACAGATTCCCAAAACCAAGTCATAATTGAAGTACTCAGTACCGTGGTGGTCTATAAATTTAGAGATGGTACAAACCCTTGCGATTGAGAAAGTTACGCTGTACGACTTAGAGCAAACGTTTAATTTGCGCTTTGTTGAAGACCCTACTTTTTTCCATGAATGGCAAGACCACTTACCCAGTCTGACGATCGCTGAGCGAGAACGATTGCAACGCGTGCAGGCCGCTTACACCAATTTAGAACGGCGATCGCTTTTAGAAAATACGGTAAAAATGGCAATTGCGGCTCCATTATTAGATTTAGCAGGTTTTTTCTTGCCTCCGTTTTGTGTGGATACGGAAACCGCCGTTGAAATTTCAGCCGAAGACGCCCAAGTGCAACTGCGGGGACGGATGGATATCATGGTGCCGATCGAACAAATTTGGGTGTTAATCATTGAGTCGAAACGGGCAGAGTTTTCATTGAAGGTGGGAATTCCGCAAATCTTGTCCTATATGCTGGCATCGCCCCAAAAAGATCGCCCTTTGTATGGACTGGTCACAATGGTAGTAGTTTTGTGTTTTTGAAATTGGTCTTGGGGGATATACCGCGATATGCCAAATCTAAGGAGTGTATTTTAGATCGGGATGATGGGTTGGCGTTGACGCTTCAGATTATGAAACGGATAGGAGCGATCGCCACCGAAAAATAATGAATCAACTCTATTGAGAAATTTCGCCTTCCTGCCACCATGCGCGTAACGAGCACACTGCCTCAATCTCACTTTCCTTCGTCTTGGGTTCCGGTGTAGCAATAAACATCCGTAAGCCTCCTGACAATACCGTTCTATCGCAAGCGCTCTAATGATGAGACAAGGCATGAGAAATAACATCTACAGAATGTGCGATCGCCTGTTGGGTCGTCTCGCCGACGGTATGACCCACATGAGTTACAGTCTGTTCGGCGGCATGGAGATCGTTACAATCCAATGGCCCCACAACATCATAGATCTCGCTACTGCCTGCGTCAGTACTTGGCAACTGCAATATCGTTCGTTGCCGATGGCGATATGAATCTATGCAAAAATAGCCAATTCCAAAAATTGCCAAGAACTCAGTGAGTGTTAGGAAAATGTCCATAGAAGTCTACTTAATTGTGCAAATATAGCTTCTCAAATTATAGCTTTAGCCGCAGAATGTGCTCTCGATCGCTTCTGGGGATTATGTGTTTCTGGACTATTTGAACTAATTTTCAGCACATTGCAGCGGAAATGAAGTCAGTTTAGACGGCAGCATCTTTCCGCTTCTGTGCCCAAAAAATGAGGGCAAACATCCCTGTCATTAACAGTCCTAAGATGCTCCAGTGGCTCAGCACATTGACCTGAAACATCTTGCCGTAATCTTTATTGCTCTGGTCGATGGTACCTTCAGCTTCACCGATCGCTTTTTCCCGGGAGGTCATCCAAGTCCGGTATTGCTCTTTCCACGTCTGCATGTTCGTTTTGTAGGCGTCCATTCGATCCTTGAATTTGGACATTTCAGCAAGGTTGGTAGGAACTTCTGGTTTGGCGGGTTCTGTTGGCTCCGCGCGATCGACGGAATCAACATAATTGGCGTGGATGCCTGGAAAGGCGCAGCTTTGACCTTGGAAAACGTTTTCCCAAGGCAGGCGCACTGGTTTTTATCGGCATCGCTGAGGTTTTTGCGCTCCGCTTCAGGCAACTGCCAGCAGCGATCTTCCGCAACATCTTTACCGAGGTTGGTGATGGTAACGAGGGACTCAAAGGACCATTTTGTGAGCGTGATGTTATTAATCCATTGTCCAACTGGACTTAAGTTGGTGACAGGGATTAACCCGCCGCCAAAGGTAACTTGGGGAATTAACACCAAAATGATGACAAGAGGCGCAAGGGTCTGGTTTGGCGACAATGCCGAGACCAAAAGTCCCATGACCATCCCTGCCAGTGTGGTCAAAAACAGGGTGATGTAAAGCCCAATGAGCATATCTGACGTGGCGTGAAAATCAACAGCAATGCACTTAAAGAGCAGAAAAAAGGCGGCTTGATAGAGGGCAAGCAGAAGGCTGATCCAGATTTTGGAGACCAGATAGGGTAAAAGCTGGAGTCCAATCATGCGTTCTCGGCGGTAGATTTCTTGCTCTTTCACAATTTCTCGCATGGTTGTAAGGCTGCCCACCATGACGGCAATGAGGGCGGTAGTAAAGAGCATGATGATGCTTTGGGCCGCACTCCCATCTTGGTAGTCGAACAGATCGCGTTTCCAACTGACGAGATCGAGTAAGCCCAAGATCGGGGCGATGCCTAAAATAAACATGAAACTCAGGCGATCGCGTTTGAGGACGGCCAGGTTACGAGCGGAGAGAATCTGAAACTGCTGCCATGGGGAGGTCCGTTTGAAGGGGCTTGAGGGCTTACGCTTGGCTTGTCCGGGGTTGAGTACACTATCGGTTTGCGGGATAGTTTGTTTGCGACCGATGACGTACTGTCGATATTGAGCGGATTTAAGGTACTGATGTTGCCATGCTTCGGGGGAGCGTTCCCGTTCGACCTTGGGGTAAATTTCGTTGAAAGTTTGGACGCCGAAATAGGCGGGAGCTTCGCTGGGTGGTCCAAAGTAGGCAACTCGCCCGCCAGCAGCTAGAAAAACCACGAGATCGCAAAGTTTGACATTTTCCGTGGCGTGGGTGATGAGTAGGATGGTGCGTCCGCTGTCAGCGAGATTGCGGAGGAGGCGCATGATGTCGCCCTCGGTACCGGGGTCTAGGCCGGAGGTGGCTTCGTCTAGAAAAAATAGGCTGGGTTTGGTGAGCAGTTCTACCCCCATTGAGACGCGCTTGAGCTGGCCACCACTGAGCGATCGGATGGGAACATCGCGGCGTTGGGTCAGTCCGAGTTCGTTCAGGACTTCTTGGATGCGTTGTTTGCGCTCGGGGAGGTTGGTGTCGGAAGGCATCCGCAGTTGGGCGGCAAAGTCGAGGGCTTCTTCAACGCTCAGTTCCATGTGGATGATGTCTTTTTGCGGGACGTAACCTAGTTCGGTGCGGTAGGCATCGAAGTTGGTATAGAGGTCCATGCCGTTGATGAGGACGTTGCCACTGGTGGCGGGGCGGAAGCCGTTCAGGGCATCCAGGAGCGTGGATTTGCCGCCGCCGCTGACGCCTGCAACAACGACAAATTCGCGGGCAAGATGGAGAGAGAAATATCGTCGAGGAGGCGTTTGCCTTGACCAACCATTTTGCAGAGGTTGACAGCATCTAGACGCAGGTTTCCGGTTTCATTTTTGGCGGTGAGGGTTTCGTTGAGATTGAAGATGAGCCGCAAGGGACCAATGCGGATGGTGTCATTGGGGTGAAGAACCTGTTGCTGAGCGATCTTCTGGCTGTTGACGAAAGTCCCGATCGAAGAGTTGAGATCGGTAATCACCCAATCTCCTTTCTCTAGCTCGATCTTGGCGTGAAACCGCGAGACTACTGGATGGTCGATGACCGTATCATTTCTAGAATCTCGGCCCAGCATCAGAGATTTGCGATCGCGCAAATTAAGCGTTTCGATCGGGTCTAAGTCTTCGATTTTAGGAATCGCGCGATAGGTGAGGGTCACGTCATCCCAAATGGAAATCCGATCTCCATCTTCCAATCGTTTGCGTTCGATCCGTTTTCCGGCAAAGGTCAATCCATTGGTACTACCCAGATCTTCAATGACATAGGTATTGGTGTCCCAGGTTAGCTGAGCGTGCTGCTTGGAGACGACTGGGACATCGATCGCAATATCGCACTGGGGGTTGCGGCCTAGCGTGAGAGAGGTTTTTCGTAATAGAAAATCTTGGGTCCCTTCAGACGTCGTGACAGATAGTACGTGTTTGCATGTGGATTGAGTGACAACGGTTTTAAATAGCTGTGGGTCTGATTCTGAAGGTGATGCGGTCTCAATCTGTTCAAAAAAATGGAGTTCCGCCTCCCCAATGCGAATGATATCGGCATGGGCTAAGGGTAACTCAGTTTGGAGCAAGACTTGTTTGCCATTAATCCAAATGGGCGTTTTTGGTCTGAGGGGGGAGATGGCGTAGCGATCGCCTTTCCAGACAATCTCAACATGAAACGGGAAGACCTCTGGATCTTCTAAAACGAGCCAGTTGTTTTCTTTACGGCCAATGGTTAAGGGTTGATGCGTAAGAATCAAGTCTCGATTCTTACGCCCTGGTTGAATCACTCTTAACCTGCCCATTAAAGAAGCCATATCAGCTCTGACCTGACTTGGAGGGTTTAGAAGATCTAAAGATGTTGCTCGATCGCATCTCGAAATTTTTCGTAGGGTGAAACACCCACAATGGTTTCCACTAAATTACCATCTTTAAAAATAAAAACCGCAGGGATACTGCGGATGCCTAATTTTTTTGCAGTTGCTTTGTTTTCGTCCACATCTAGCTTGACAACTTTAGCTCGGCCTTCGTACTCCTCAGAAAGCTGGTCCATCAAGGGACTAATTTTGCGACAGGGACCACACCAGGTTGCGGTGCAATCAACCATCACAAGTCCACCATCGGCTACAAGCGAGTCAAATTCGGCATCTTGGGTATAAGTTACGGTCACAGTGATTTTGCCCCATCCATTTACGTTGCTCAGTTCACTTTAGCGCCGATCGCGCCAAGCTTTGACGATAATGTAAAGACGAACGTACCTGAGAGGAATTTCAGTATGGCTTACATGTGTGAATTAGGCTCCGGCCACAACATTTACCTTGAGAACCAAGGCTCTCAGACCTTTGTTACTTCGTTGGTCAGCAGTCTGGGTCAACAGCAGCAGTCGAGTATCAGTCTTAGCACGGGAAATTGGATCGCTCTACCGGAAATGTATCGAACCCCTCACGGTGCGATCTTAAAAATAACCACCGCGCAAGGCGAGCATTTCATCCAGATCCAAGGCAGTAGCATGAGCAGTATGACGAGCGCTCCTTCACTCAGCAGTTCTCAGCAAATGCAAATGACTCAGATTGCAAGAATGCCCGTAACTTCGTCCATCCCAACCATGGAACCTATGCAACCCATTCCTCCCCTGCAACCGATGAAGATGGGCAATATGGAAATGGGAATGAATCCGATGGAAATGCGTATGGGTAACATGCATGTGAGCATGGGTTCGGTGAGCGAGCCGACCCAGGCTAAAGCACGGCGCTTTTGCAGTCAATGCGGATCTGCTACAAAGCAAGAGGATCGCTTTTGTTCTAGCTGTGGGCACAAGTTGGCTTAAGAATGCTCGAATCGCTTTATGAAAAGATGCCAGAATTAAATTTGCGTCGCCTAACCTCATTTAAATTCATGAAAGATTGACGATGGAGTTCAACCTCAATGAACAACAGAGTGAAGCAATTCAACAGATGAAGCAATTTATTGCCTCAGAAGCAGATTTATTTTTGCTTCAAGGTTTTGCAGGTACTGGAAAACCACTACAATCCAGTCCCTCATCCGCGATGTGCAATCCAGAAAGAAAAAACTCAAAGTTGCCTTCACCGCACCTACCAATAAAGCAGTAAAGGTGCTCTCACGCATGGCAACAGACTGGAGCCTGAGATCGGTTGATACAATGACCATTCATCAACTGCTAGGGTTACAACTCAAACCCAGTCGAGAAGGGGGAATGAAGCTCGAACATAAGGGCATAGATTACCTTCAACATTACGATCTCATCGTGCTAGATGAAGCGTCAATGGTCAATCAAGAGCTATGGACGCATATTATGTTTGGGCTTGCTAATTGCTGTAGTCCAAAACTAATCTGTATGGGAGATCCGGCACAGCTCCCTCCGGTTGGAGAACAAGAATCTCCGGTTTTTAGCATTACCGATAAAGCAGAACTCACGCAAGTGGTCCGTCAGTCTAAAAACAATCCCGTGGGCGAACTGGTGGATGTGGCAAGGCAAGCCGTTTATAATCCATCCTTATCCATTCCCAAGCGGTCTAATCACGATGGCAATGAGGGAGTTTGGTGGATCGATCGCCAAGAATGGTTGCACTATCTGATTGCGGCTTTTAAGTCAAAAGGTTTTCAACAGGATGCGGACCACGTCCGGGCTTTAGCTTGGACCAATCGGGTGTGCGATTGGCTCAATGATTATGTTCGGACTGAAATCTATGGCGTCAATGCAGACCCTTTTGTGGAAGATGAGCTACTAATCGCACGAGAGCCAATTTTTGACGACAATGAAATTGTTTTGTCCACATCCAGCGAATGCAGAGTACTCGGCGTTGAGCGATCGCAGCGAGACGGTTACCAATGCTGGAACTTAGAGGTTATGTCAGATGAAGGTGGAATCTTTACCTTTCCAGTACTATACCGCAGCGAACGAGAACGCTACCTTCAAAATTTGTCTGACTTGGAGCAAACAGCACGCCAGCAATGGAAAAGACGGAACTGGCAAGCGTATTTTGATTTAAAGCAACAGTTTGCCTCCCTGGATTATGGATATGCTATTACAGCCCACAAAAGTCAGGGTAGTACTTTTCAAAATGTATTTGTCGTAGATCGAGATATTGACTGTAATTCAAACCGAGGGGAGGCAGCACAATGTCGTTATGTTGCGTATTCCAGAACGGCAAAGCGATTGTTCAATACACTTCAATTCCCACACCGCTAAAATCCATGCAATAGCCCCACACCCTTCCATCTCCGAAAGATAGAATCATCCCCATAGTTCTGATTCATGTAGGACGATCGTTGTTTCTGCACCTATTCTTCCAAAAATAGGCTCTTTTCCTAGTGCCATCTCTACGTGGTAGATCCAAGTATTAAAATCAGATTTTATTTCTCGAATTATTCCCTCTCCACCAATAAATTTCACTTTTTGCTCGGGACGAAAACAGGGCGATCTAAAGATTTTACTCATAGCTAAGATCTTTAACTCACAACTTCTAAGCTTTATTCTAGAGTGCATCTCAAACGCGTCATACACTTTTATGGGTGAAATAGTTTGATTGTTGCCTGTGCTTTTAGAGTGATTTTTAAGATATAAACTTACTTCAAAAGCTCTTATCGAATAGCTGTTAAAAGTGGAGCGCTAAAGGTGACGATCGCAGAATAAAAGCAAAACACCCACAACCGAGCGATTGTGGGTGTGATAGCAAGAGATCTAGGTCTTCTCTTAGGCACTTTGCTGAGGGTTGTTACTGGATAATTCCAAAAGCCCTGGCGAAGCTAGAAAACCGTAGTAAAAGGCGATCGCCGCACTCAAACCATGTAGCAACACATCACTTCCAAAAATAGGAACCGTCCCAAAGAGTGTATTGGTGTAGGGAAGAAGCCCCAGTAAAGCAAACAATCCATAAAAGACTGCGATCGCTCGGCTGTACGTGCGAGCGCTCCCTAGCGTAAGAGAAGCGACAATGCCTGCCACACCTGCAACGATGCGAATAAAGTTATGAATGCCGTTAGTGGGAATAGCTCCTAGGATATAACCATAGCCCATACCATAAGCTTCACTTGTAGGAGAAGTAGCGGCAGCATAGTGAACGAGTCCTGGAATGAGTCCCATGAGTCCCAGCACTAGAAAAAAGATACCTGCAATTAAAGAAAAGTATTGCCCTGCCTTCATAAAAAACTCCTTGGCTATTAAGCGATCGTTTGCTCGAATTTGTAAAAGTGTTTTCATACTAGCTGTTCGAACTTTCTAGTTCTTCTTCTGTTAGAGAGAGATTGCAGCTACATCTTTGGAAAGATCTATAAACTTGATTGGTATCCGGTTGTGTGAAGCCTGGGTCCTCAGAACAGATGAGCTACTCTGCTTAGTATTAGAGAGATGTTTTGCTCAATTCTGCCATTGAGCAAGAAGATTTTTTAATCGATAAAATGCCTCCTTAGGCCGCATATTTCGATCCAGCAAGCCTCCAAAGGGCCAAAAACAACCGGAATCTGTAAAATCCCACCAAGAGATAGCCTCAATGGCAGATTTGCTGTAGCAGATCGTGTAAAACTGCTCGATCCAGTCTGCTTGTATGGTTTGGCTCCAAGGGCCATGCCAAAGCCCTCGCGCATCTTTGAGATAAGACTGCTGGTCAATTCCTGTTGCGGAAGAAACACCCAGTTCCGTAATGTGAATGGGTTTCCCTAGCGTGCTAAACCGATCTAAGAGCCGATCGATTTCAAACAGGTCTTGGTCTGGATAGTAAAGCTGTATGCCGATTACCTCAAAAGGAATTTTCTTGGCTATGCAAGCCTTTAAATATTGAAAAGGGCTGCGCTGCGGGGGTGGATAGTAAGCAACTGTTTCCCCCCACGCACAGCAGCAGTTTAGGATGCGCGTAACATTCGGGTTTCCTTGTCGCGCAGCTCGTACGGCCATCCGCGTGAGATCTAAAAACTGTTCGGGTGAAAAGTGGAGATCGTTGGCCCAAGGTGCGCCGTGGGCTTCGTTTGTGACATCAAAGTACGCGATGCGGTCTCGATAATGTGCGGTAATATCAATAATGCGACGGCGCAGTAAAGTTTTGATTTCAGCATAGGATTTCTGGCGCACCCAATCCGGTATGCCAATTTCATGAAACCAAACCAAGGGATGACCTTTGACCGCAATCCCACGTTTTTGCAGCCAAGCTACAGTAATATCTCGATCTGCAAACTGAGTTTTTCCAGGTTCCGGTTCAAAGGGCTTCCAATAAAACGGCACCGTGGCAAAGTTAAACATTTGCTGAAAATAGCGTTTGTAATCTGGGCCTGCTTTGGGATAGCCAAAGGCATTACATCCAAACCGGAAGACTTTAGTGCGGGGGTATTGAGCAATGCACTGCTGGGCTTTACTCAATACCAATTCCTCTCCTGCCCAGAGGCTCTCCACTAGCGCTGCATTACAAAGTTTGACTTTGGCAGGAAGAGTACTTGCGGCGATTGCCTCATTCATCGCACGCCTCGCCCGACCCAATCGCTGTTCTATCTGACCCGAAAACGAAAATCCTTGGGATTGCCACCGCTGAAGGGCCGTTTGAACCCGATTGAGCCGCGTCTGGGCAAACGCTACGTTGAGATTCAATGGAAAGTCGGTCGGAGTGAACCCACGCCCCCCATTATCGGCATATAGGGCTACTTCTCCGAACCCTTCAACGGGGAGACGAAGGGCGATCGCAAATGGAATCACTCCAGGCAATTCAGAAAGGAGGACACCTTCCTGAACGGAGCGTGAAGGAGTGGGGAGGGGTTCATCCTGAAGATCTAAAAAATAAAGCTGATTCAGAGGCTTGCGGGGCAGTAGACTTCCATCGGGCAAGTAACACAGCACTTTGAGACGAGGCGGTTTAGTGTCAATAGCCCGCAAAGAACGCTGCTGTGCTAACACAAAACTGAGCCCTAAGCCGCCGCTTAACCTTAGGATCTTGCGTCGATGCATCATAACAACAATGTCCTGTTCCGCATTTCAGGGGTCTGAGTGGATGGATAGTTCGGGGTTGCGATCTAACCTTCTAGAGATACTTTTGCGGCAAGTGTTTCTTCATACTTCTACCCAATCAGTAGGGTCTCTTTCAAATCAACAGGACGCCCACCTAACATAATACTGGTGGAGTCATCGCTTGATAAGTCGGATTCCACCTGCCGAATAGCTGCCAAGTTCTCTGAGAACTCTATTGTCGCGCAATTATAAGCGAACCAGTTTAGATACTCCGAGAGCTGAATTTCATCCATGAAAGCTTGGATATAGAACGCTTTCACTAATCCACCAAAAGTGATGACATCTTCATTGGACAGATTGTAACAGCTTTGTTGCCGTTGATTCACAAAAACCCCGTTTGTACTGGGTTTTCCTGCGGAGTGACCGTCAATGATGCGATAGGTGAATCGGTTTTCGTGTGGGACCTGCACCTTTAAAAGAATTGCATGTTCTCGCGAGATGGGGTAACGGTCTAAGACAATAGCGTTAGCGTTGCTCCGTCCAATCGTGTAACGCTCGGAATCAAGTAAAATAACTCGACTTGGATGCTCTTCAATGAGTAAAATATGGCGTTCTGTTGGATTGAGATTCGTGTTCATAGTGATTTTTGATACAATTTCCATATATAAGGCAAAGGCTCCAGGTCAATATCGTTGGTAACGATAGGAGCATCAACCTGAAGCCTTTCCATAAGTTAACAACTGCAATAAACCTGAGCCTGAGTATTTGTACGGAATTTTGTGGCCTTGTTTTATTGAAAATCCAGATAAGGCCAGATTGTTCTGGCCCTAATTAGGTAGGGTGTGATAGCTTCAAAGCTGGAGCGATCGATGGGGGATTTGATTTAGTGAGTCCAAGCCTGATTATTGTTGGAGTTATTGTCTTTGTCGTTGTATTCTGGGTTTTTTGTCGGTTGCAACAGTTTGCTCAAACGTCTGTTCAATCATTTCGGGTCAAGAACCCAAAAGAGTCTGCTCAATCGCTGCCCACTCATCTACAAGCTGGAATCCAAGCCCTGATAACCCAGAATAAGAAAATATCTGCAATTAAGAAGTTTAGAAAATATACAGGTTTAGGTTTGAAGGAATCCAAGGATTATATAGAGGCTCTATCTCAAAATGAGGCTGCTTGGCCTGATGTTCTTCCGAGAGAAGGTATCACACCGGAACTAAAAAAAGAACTCAAGAACCTGATCTCCGATAAGCGGAAAATTGAAGCAATTAGGTTGTTGAGAGAGCGGAGTGGATTGGGTCTAAAGGAAGCAAAGAAGTATATTGATGAACTCGAAAGTTTGCGATCGGGCTAGCGGTAGGGTGATGCTAGAGTGATGGCCCGTAATGCAGCAAATCGACATGCATTTATGCAACTTTTTCAGTCTCTTTTGAGGATGATTCGACCAGAAGTGGTGCTAGCGCGATCGCACCGAATCAATCATTTCCACCACCAAGCAATTGGGATCAACTTTTGAGGCGGTTGCTGAGGATATAGTCTTCACCGCATCAAATGCCCACTATCACCGACTATTAGTGGCTTTAACCATGTCGTAGATACTCATCATCATCGCTTCCCATTCCCCTATGGGTCGCCTTGCGGGTCCTCCCTCTCTCGCTCCTATAGAATCGTACATAGCCTTGTCCTGCGCCATCCTTGTGTCAGGTCCTGTTTTCGGCGGTCCATACTGAATGACTTCTCCCTTCTGTTTCGCCTGATCGGTATCTACAAGACGCCCATATTCTGGGTTTAGATATTCTAGGTGTCGGTTCTCCATTACAACTCCCAATCCCTTTTGTCCTACTGGCCCCAGTTGCTCTGGCCCTAACTTGCTACTCCAAGGATTAATGCTACCCGCAAGCACGGGATCCATGAACGTATCGCCGGAGGCATCCAGTTTGTCGTGACCATTATCCTGGATCGCACCAAAATGCCCTCTGAATATTTGCCATAAATATCCTCTTACATTGTAGCCGTTGAGACCATCGTTCAGCGTATCATTGTTGTTTATGCCCACGGCTGTGCAAATTTCATCTATGACTTGGTCGATCAGAGTAGGATCGGCATCGCGCAATGGGGTTATAATCTGGGCTGGTAACTGGCTTGCCACGTCATAAAGGTCGCTCTTATAATAATGCATCCCTACCAGCTTCTTCGCCAGTTCGCCCCCTGAAGTACTTGCATTCATCAGCAGGAAGTAATTACATAAAAGCGTTAAGAACCCAAGAAAGTCTTTTTCTGCTGCGCTTGAGAGATCGATCTTAGTTGTATCCGGCAGGTATTTCCGCGTCACATTAATTCTCGGCCACAGTTTTTTGATGGCTTTCATGGCTGTTTTTGCTACGGTTACCGAACGGCCTGTCAGTTCTACGTTTCTGGCATGCTCCCGTTCTGGTAAATTGTGCTTCGCATATTTAGCCATTGCTTTCTTTTGTCGGGTAGTCTGCTCGAATAAATGAGGTACCTGTGCGAGTTTTACTCCATATGTTGCGTGAAAATATCCTAAGCGTGGTTGGAAAAGGGAAGAATTCGGACTGTTTGAGCCAATGTAATACGCGCCCCCGCCTACAGTCGCTCGTGTATCGCCATCGATAGCATCATACATCTGAGTTACTTTGTCTACTACTCGTCGAACCTTCGATAGAGCCTGCGGCCTAGTCAGCGACTCTTCATCCCATGCCGTTGTCACAACTTCGATAATACTGGCACCACTCGGCATGAGTTGCTTGCTGATAGCTTGCAAGCTGTCTTGCTCGTTTTGGTCTAGGCCATTGTCTGCTGCATATTGATCTAGCTCTGCTTTGTAAAGTTCGTTAAGGGTTCTACTATGATCGACATTTAGATAACAGTAATCGCTGGTAGACCAATCCACTAATTTTGTCTCTCTACCTCCCGCGCCTGCATCCACAGGCACATCATCCATATCTATATTCCCTCCTCCTGCTAAAGATGGAACTTGTGCGTCCATTCTGTCTGTAAACAATATAGGTAGCTCAATTTTCAAATCCAAAACGTCTTTGAACTCGATTGTTTTGAGTTGAGGAGATAGAGATATTGCTTCCTGTACTTAGGTTGTCCTGTTTTTGAGACTCTTTGCGGCGAATTCGATTGCCATTCTGCTGCACTACATGAGTTAGCTCATGGGCAATCAACTCCTGCCCTTCTTGATTCCCTGGCTGGTATGCGCCCTGTCGAAAAAACACATCCTGCCCTGTCGTGAAGGCTCGTGCCTGAATCGAGCGATTCAATCGATCGGCCTGTGTATCGGCGTGAACCCTCACCCTGCTGAAATCTGCCCCAAATGCTTGCTCTAGCGGTTGCCTTAATGGATCCGCTAACGGCTGTCCGCCCCCCCTAGACTGAGCGATCGCACTTTCCAACTCTTCCGAAGCAGGTATTGCACCATTAGAGGCTCGTTGCACCAACGGTTTCATTTGCAATTCATCCTCTTCCTCTGGCAAGCTTTCCCGCTGCACAGATTTCTCAGACTCTGACTGCTCTAGCTTTGGCGCATTCAATCGCTGTACGACTTGTTGCGCTACGCGATCGGCTTCTCGCTCGTATTTGTCTCCAGGCGCTCCAATCGTCAGCTTGGGTTGAATAAACGGCACACTGGATAGTTTCGCCGCACTATCGGTAACAGGTTCGATCGCACTAAAACGCCGCAACCGTTGGGCCGCTTCTAATTGGGCTTGCACATTAGGGATAGTCTTTGACCCTGCTGGCGTGGGAACCACAAAAGGACGAGAAGGTAATGCAGCGTCCACATCTGTAAAGGCAGTCTTTTGTAACCCTTGCCGTTGCCCGTGCGATCGCGAACCCATGATAGCCCTACTCTTTGCTTCTCAGCCAAGTTTATTCAATTTATCGTTACAAAACCGATCGAACCCAACCCTTCACTTCAGCATCGGTCAAAGGTCGTTCAAGCTTAGTATACTCGCTCCGCGCGGCTTGTAAAATATGGGCCATGCCTACAGGCTGCTCCTCTTCCGCCGCAAGGAATGCAGCGTTTA
>JAAURS010000402.1 GCA_012032135.1 Acaryochloridaceae cyanobacterium RU_4_10
GCAATTACACTCATGGGAGCCAACAATGGAAACTGTACCCGTCCGCCCGACGAGGTTTCGACCGATTCGTAGCGATCGCCGTCACACCAGATTCCAGCAAATGTTGGGTGAGATCGCGGCTAGCCGCTAGATGCAGATAAGTGAATAAAATGCGATCGCGATCCAGAAAATCGTACTCAGCCGCCAACGGTTCTTTGACCTTAATCACAAGATCCTGTTCCCAAGCAGAATCCGCATCGGGGACAATTTGAGCGCCCGCTTGGATATAGTCTGCATCTGCAAACCCAGACCCCAGACCTGCTCCGGTCTCAACAAATACTGGATGGCCTTGAGCGCACAGCACCTGAACGCTACTGGGGGCCAAACCCACCCGAAACTCTTGGTCTTTAATTTCTTTAGGAACGCCGATTTTCATTGTTGTTGTGCCTTTTATCAGCGACGCTGAGATCTCAATGGTAGACCGACATCAACGGGAAAAGAGTTGTTTGAGAACATCTAGCCGCGAGCAATCCCAGAAGTCTATGTGGGACTGAATCAAACCTTCTGCATTTAGAACTAACTCGCTACGACCGGAGATCTTCATCTTAGGCTTCCAAGGCGCTGGCGCAATCCACCTTAGGGTCCAGCTTGTATGGATTTGATTGTCGGTCTGGTGAATGTCATGGAGGTCCATCTTGACATCAGTAAATCCCCAGGCAATAAACTGAATCATTTTGCGATACGACCCCACTCCCCGAAAGGAAATCCAAGGATCTTTGAAAAATACATCTGCGGCGTACAAACTAAAGGTTTGATTTAAGGGAAAAGTTTTGTAATCCGCTGTTAGGCTTTCGACAATGTTGTTTGGCATGATTGATGCAATGCTGATACTGGATACGACGCGAAGTGAGATGGGGAGGGAGATGAGTTAAAATTATTCCTCAAAACAATTACGATCGCCGAATGAATTCATATTTACACCTTTGAAGATGTCAGTTGACCAGGACGCACTATCTTTCGTCATCGATCGCGCTCGTATTCCTGGCTGTGAAGGATTGCAGCAAATTGGCATCCATGAATCTGGCCATATTCTCTGGATTCAGCCCGCTCAAAAGAAGCGTCCAAACTCAAATGTAACGGTTCTGGATGTTGCGGGAGACTGGATTTCTTTAGGTGGCGTAGACCTCCAAATTAACGGTGCCCTAGGATTGGCATTTCCAGATCTCAAAAAAGGACGGGAGACACAGCTCGAAACGATCGCCGCTTTCCTCTGGAATCAGGGCATTGATGCCTTTTTACCCACGCTGGTGACCACCTCCGTCGAGAATATTCATCGGGCATTGACTTGTCTTGCTACTTTCAAATCCCATGAGAAACAACCCATCGCCAAGATTCTCGGTGCCCATTTAGAAGGTCCATTTCTAAACGCTTATAAGCGGGGCGCACATCCTGAGGCTTATTTGCAGCCGCTGACGCTAAAACAGGTCAAACAACTACTCGCAGACTATGCGCCGTGGGTGAAGGTCATCACCCTTGCCCCTGAGTTAGATCCATCGGGGGAAACCCTAGTCTATCTGCGTTCTCAAAATATTATCGTCAGCTTGGGACACTCCCTGGCAACTGCGATCGAAGCCCAAGGCGCTTTTGCCTTAGGAGCGACAATGGTAACCCACGCCTTTAACGCCATGCCACCCCTCCATCATAGAGAACCGGGCTTACTGGGCGCGGCAGCGGTGCATCCCGGCGTTTATTGTGGGTTCATTGCCGACGGAGCACACGTTGCACCGCTGATGCTAGAGTGGTTGATTCGTGCGAGCAATCCGGGAGAGTTGTTTTTGGTAAGCGATGCACTGGCCCCCCTTGGGTTGCCAGATGGGATATATCCTTGGGACAGTCGGAAAATTGAAGTCAAACAGGGCATTGCTCGTTTAGCCGATGGCACGCTATCAGGGACAACGTTGCCACTTTTAGAAGGGGTCAAGAATTTGGCACAATGGGGAATCTGTTCCGTTGAAACGGCGATCGCCTTAGCCACAGAGACTCCCCGCAAAGCCTTGGGTTTAAAGGGAATTGGCCCCGGACAACCCGCCCGACAATTATTGCGCTGGCATCTAACCCAAAACCCAAAAACCTTAACTTGGGAACGGCTGTGGCCTGAGGGACAAGTGAAGGTCAAACAACCTTCTCATGCTGGAGGATAATCGTGGTACCAATACACCTTAAATTTCAGGGACTTTGGGTGGGTGTTGCCCTTGGAGAACTTTATTCCACCGCACACCTCAACGAACAAAGATCTTCTGATTTAAGCTCACCCTTAACGTTGTCCAAAACCCGCGCATTATGTGAAACCGCAGCCCGCTGCCTGAATGCGCCAGCGGGTAACCTCGAAACCTGGATATTGGAGTATGAGCGATCGCAAGATTTGCTCCTGGCATTGCTTCCCTTGGCCTTTCTACACCGAGCTGGCATCCCAGGACTCAGTGAAACCCTTACTAGCGGTCTAGCGCACTCAGATGAGCCTGCAAAATTTGCCAGCGCGCTTACTCTGACACAGGCATTGGATTGGTTCCTGAACCCTTCACGGTCTCCTCAAGATTTCATTCCTGCCTTGCTAAAAATGCCAGCTTTTCAGAACACTGCCACAGCAGCACAACTGGAAAGCATTCAGACTGCATTCACTCGTCATGAAAGCTTCCAGTGTTCCCCTCAACGTTTGAGTCAAGAGACGTCTCCAGAAACGATCGGGCCAGTGCTCGATGCCGTGTTGAGGACACCCGATGACTTTAGACTTACGCTCCAACGTGCCGCATTCTTGATGCCCCAACAGACCGAACTTCTCATACTTGTCGGGGCACTGTCAGGCTTAAACAATGGGTTGCGGTCCCTCCCCTTATCCTGGCGTTTGAGGCTCAGAACCATTCAATGGAATGGAGTCAGGTCTTTAGAAGATGGACTGTTAAACCTGGCCGATATCTGTGCGGCACAGTGGGCTGGGTGCTATACAGCCCCGTCTCAAAAATGGTCAGACCTTGCGATCGCCCCTCCTGGCAACCTTTGCCCCCGTTGAACCGGATCGAGATCAAAGTTTTGCGGGTCAGTATAACAATGATGCCAGAGACTGAATTTCATATAATGTTTAAAGATGAATGGTCCCTGATTTGCTTCGCGACTTGAGCCGAACAGTCCTCCGCTTTAAGGTATTTCCACCTGATGGTTACTGGTCAAAGAATTGCAAGAATGACGATCGCCTTCCAGAACGGGTTGGTTTCTGGATGTAGGCTCAAGCTTCAAACATGGACGTTCACCTTTTGAAAGGTCTCAAGGTGAACTCCTTAGGGCGCTGGCTCAAACTGCTCCAACCAGGCGAAAACACTTCGCTGAAGCCTCGGAGTGGCTCGAGGTTTGGAGCGTCTGCTTTGTTTGGATTGATGACAATCGTGGCCTTGACGGGTGTAATTGGGCATCGTTACTACAATGAACCTCAACTGACTATTGATACCTTGGCCCCGCAGACCATCTACGCCCCACAATCTGCCTCAGTAGAAGACACCATTGCAACCGTAGCAGCCAGGAATGCAGCCCGACAGTCTGC
>JAAURS010000403.1 GCA_012032135.1 Acaryochloridaceae cyanobacterium RU_4_10
CACTGTGTTTATTGCCTCGTTCAGCAAGATTCTCAATTCCTGATTCTGTTGTTGCAGCTCCTGGTTCTGTAATTGAATCGCTTCGTTCTGCTGGAGTATTAAATCCAGCTTCTGGTCCATGCTCATTGGGATTTCCATAATTGTCCCCAATTAGGTCTAACGGGTTATCCTGGGCTGCACTCCGGCTAACCCACTTGCGAAGCTCTTTTAAGTTGTCGGCAAAAACAACGATGTGTGTTTTTTGTCGCGAAATCTTCACGTAAAACGGTTCTTTGGCGGAGGTCGGGCCGCTCGTGGCACTGACGATGACTCGTTTCTTACTGAGTCCTTGTGAGCCATGGGCCGTTGAAACCAGGGCATAATCCAACCCCAGTGGCTTAGAGCCATCAATACTCTGCTCTTCTCCCTTCTCGTTAATGACTGCCAAACGGTTACCATCAATCGCTTTAACTGTGAATTCAACACCATTGATCTGATCCTCTGGTTTATTGGTGATGCGCCATCGCAAACGATCGCCCACGGCCAAGGCGATATCCTTTTCGTAAAAGACTTCTTTGTCTTTGTATTTACTGGGGTCAAACCAATACAGCCGTCCGCCTTCGGTTTCGACTAAAAGCTGACCTTCTTTTTTGCCAACAACTTGGTAAAGCTTGTCTTTCTGAAGCGGCGTGGTCTTTGGTTGCCAATTGAGGCGGATATAGTCGCCTTTGCTATAGTTCTCAGCTCGGCTTTTTTCTTCGGTCGTAAATTGTCGGCTGACCAATTGCTTGAATATGTGGTCTTCACCTAAACTGCCTTCTTCTCGAAGTCCCCAACGCAGGCACTCGGTAATCCTCAGGCGTTCTGCATTGGTTCCGGTGACAATTAACGTGTCGTCGCGTTCTTCTTGCGGGAGGGATAACCATTCTTGTGCTGCGGCTTGCGCCCGGGCATTGCAGTCTTCAATCTCTTGAACCCATCCATGTTCGTGCAACAGGCTCAATGCCTCTGCCCCACGACCGGAGGAGGCTAATTCAACCGCTCGTTTTTGGGTCTGGTCTTTCTGTCGGATAATCTCATGAATGTTGAAGGCGGTCACACCATACTTCATAAGGGATTTCATGGGCGAACCCGCTTCAATCGAATGATTCTGATTGGTGTCCCCCACCAATAGAATTCGTGCCCCAACTTCATCCGCTTTGGCCAATATCACCTCCATCTGACGAGCGCTGGTCATTCCTGCCTCATCAACGATCCAGAGTTCGTTTGATGCCCCTTTTGAAGTCTTGAGGACTAAATGCTCAACCGTATTGGTTTCAATCCCCATTTCAGAGGCTAAGTGCTTTGCTGCTTTAATGGTTGGGCTGTACCCTCGAATTTTTAGGTTACTTCCGCTCGCTTCAATCAGGTGTTTGAGCTGTTTGAGCGCAGTTGTTTTGCCCACTCCGGCTAGGCCATGAATGATGATGTGTCGATCTGTCGCACTCAAGACTCCCACGATGGCTTCGGCTTGACCTTGATTGAGTCCAGCCCCTGTAACGATTCGAGAGCGTTGAGGGCAACAACTTCGTTGAGAACAGGGTGAGCTTTCCCTTTCCCCTTCTCCCAAGCTTGAATCGTGAAGATTTCGCGGCTCAAGGCATCGGCGGTTGTGAACTTTTTGTCTTCTCCTTGGATCAATTCAGGGTGCGATTGAATGGCCGCATCAATCTCGGATAGCTCGAACTGCTGCATGTGGTCCAAGGCGTACTTGATCAGGTCTTCACGCTTGAAGCTGACCGATCGCTCGGATAAATGTCGAATCGCGCTATCGATCTCTGCGGCGGCATCGGTTCGTCCGATGGGGTTCTCGATGGGGTGATTTGATGGGGTTTGTAATTCGACCCCTCGATGCTCCATTTCTTGTACGAGATCGTCTCGAAATTCCTGCCATGTTTTGCTGATTCGTTTGGCTTTGCGTGTCGTTAAAACAACGGCATTACGCTCCACGCCTTTCGCTTGGGCGGCTTCGGCAATCTGCATCGACCGTTTGCTGAAGTGCTCGATTTCTGAACGAGAAATTCCCTCGATTTCAAAGCTATGTCCGCCATCTTTCAGAGCAACTTCGCGGATTTGGTACCCCGCATCTTGCGTTAATTTGGCCAGTTCGTTCCGATAGAAGCTTCCGGCCCATTCCGCATAACTAAACTGTCGATCGTCAAACGCTCTCCATTTCCCATCCGGTCCCTGCACCCCATTGAAGATGATCAGGTGGGTGTGCAACATCATGTCATCTTCGCGGCTGGTCCAATGCGGAATCGCTGCGACAATCAGCCCATCCCCCATTACGTTTACTTGTTTGCCATCAATAAATTTGCGTTGATAACCGTACCGCTGATCCAGATCTGCCTGGGTTCGACGACAGGCTTCCATGTGAACGTCATACAGTCTCAAATCAGTCAGCGCGTGCATACTGAAGGACTTTGGTGCTGACAGCGTACAATCGACCGCTAGATTTTCTTGCCCATGTTTGCGATCGCCTCTAATCCGTTGACTGGTTCCTGGTAAATAGCCATAGAACAATTGCTTAAACTTGGCCTGTTCGACATCCCCGTCAATCCTAGAGAAGCGGCTTTTGGACCCATCCATTGAGCTGTGGTGACCTTGTACTCGGCGGATTCCATCTCCGTTTCGCTGTAATACTCGTCCTTTTTGAGCGATTCGTCGTTGGTGTAATATTCCTCTTTCTCTTTGGAACCTGATTTGATGGTGCGGATGGTTCTCATGCCTGCTCACCCCCTGGATAGGTTGCAAACAGGTTCAACTGCCCTTTTCTTTCGAGCTTTCGCATCCGATTAGACCCACGAAACCTCGCATCAAACCTGAGATGGCACGGGGCACACAACGCTTTCAGGTTATCTGGGCTGTTGTTGCTAGGGTCTTGGTCCAGATGGGCAACTGTCAGCAAGAACCGCTTTGGTTTGAATTGCAAAATTCCAGTGCGCTCATAGTCCGCAAGCTTTTCCGCCAACTGCGGTCGCCACTTCGGGCCTAACCTTTGCTCAAAATCCGCGATCGCTCTCCTGGTTTTCGACACGGTTTCGCGCAAAACTCACATTTCCAATGCGCGTCTTCTCTGATGTGTTTTGCAATCAGATTCCAATCCTTTGGATATCGTTCGCGCTCCATCGGCATGTCGAAAAAGGTCTGAGTGACTCCTTAAAAAAAGCTGAGGTCCGATCGATCTTTTGTGTGCTACAAAAAATTACAAACGTGTTGCAAAATACTCTTGAAAAAGGTCAAATTGTCCCATGTCCGAAAATTCCATCTGGCCCTATGGCAATAGCAGGGGGTGTGGTGTTTTTGCCTCCCCTCCCTTATACCCCAAAAATCTCTTATAAAGCCTGTCAAATATAGATATTTTGCACTTAAGTTTAATTTAAGTCGTTTTTCTCTTAAAATCACTGTCTTTCGTTTACTTTCGCACACTATTGATGACGGCAAGAGACGTTCGATGACGGTGAGAGACGTTGTGTTGTCGGGGCTAGAAATGGCTTTTTAAAAAACTTTTTTGGAGTTGAGATTTTCGGATCGCTGCTGAGAAT
>JAAURS010000071.1 GCA_012032135.1 Acaryochloridaceae cyanobacterium RU_4_10
TACCTTTGTTACAATGCTCTGCTTGCCGATGGGACGCCATCCACTAGCAACTCCATGAGAAAACAAGAGATTGCCGCCCAAAAGCAAAATGGGCACCGAATCACTTAAAACTTCGGTCTTAAAAAATTGATAGGTGCGCTCTACCTTGGTTTGATCTCCAGTGGTCCCGCCTAAAACAGGTACGGTGCCCAGCCCCAGGCTTAACCCTTCTAAAATGGATGAGGCACTTGTGGTAAGGCTTTCCGGTGTAGTAATGCACAAACGCAGATCCGTTTTAAGGGAGTCTTTTAGGGTTTCAACGGTTTGTTGGGCGATCGCCGTTGGATTCTGAGACACATTCCGTCCAACCGCTGCCCGAATCTCAATGTCATCGGAGCAAAAGAGCATGAGAGTTAAAGAATCTTGCTGAAACCCTAAAACGGAGGAGACTTCTCCATCGGTGGTGCCACCAATCAGTTCGAGGTTTGGAAACGCAGCATCGATTTGATTCAGAATCAGCTCGTGTTCAAAATCAATGGCAGCAAATAGAATACCAGCCTGAGGAATTTCACCCGCCAGAGAATTGAGGCATTGTTGAAGAACCTCATCCACAGCTTCTGTAGAATCAGGATCGTTACTATGACCGACGGCGATCTTTAACATAGGACTTTTGCAAAACCACGTTTTGGAGCTGCCCTCTAGGATTCCCCATTCAAACGTCAAGCTTGCACCGATTTTCAACCCCGTTCTCTAGAAGAGTCTGTCGCTGAGCCACCAGTGTCGTCAGATCTGGACGGCCTGTGAGTTTAAGCCGCCAGTTGGCCCAAATATCGTAAGCCCAATCCACAAACGGACCTATAATTGGCCATCGCGTTGCGGCATAGATCCAGCCTATCCCCAATGCTGTATAGATCCGCCGGAAAACTTCAACCCCTTGAAGAACGGTTCCATCGGGGAGAACGGCATGAATGCGACCCATTGCTGTGGCAAAGTCAACGTTGCCATGTAGCCCTGGTTGGTACGCCAAATCCGCAATATCTACGAAGGCAATAATCCCTCGACCTGCATCCCGCTTGGCTAAAAAGTTGACTTCTCTCAAACACAAGGGACACAATCCGTCATACAGTAGCTTAATTTGCCAGGATGCCGCCGGTGTGGATTGTTTTGTGTCTTCTACGGTGGAAACTGAGTGGGATTGCGAGAGTGGCATAGGGGATCTTAAAAGGTAAGGTGGAGAATAATGGCTATCTAGAGTCTCAAAGATACGCAGATATACTCAGTTTAAGGAATATGGATGACTTGCAACCAGAAGACATTAACAGCCTTATCAATGAAGTGGATGAGCTGAGGCATGAAAATGCGGTGCTGTTGGGATTGATGGCTGGAGGGTATGCCTATTTTTTCCGTCAATTAATGATTGGGCATCAAACCGCTCAGGGTTTGAGTGCAGAAGTCTGCGATCGCATTCTGGTCGATGCGTTGAAGCGGGTCATGTCAACCCAAGCGCGGTTTGGCTATGAGTATTTGGCCGAAATTGAAGCCGCACTAGAAAAAATGACCCTGGCGGTTCCCCTCAAACCTTACTTATACCAATTTAAAAGGAGTTTAGGGCAGATAGTGCCTCCAAGATGAAGGGATATCCTGTGAGAGAAGCAACGATTTCTGGGGTCAATGCATTTAGGAGCGGATCGAGCTTGGCTTGCAGTTGCTCCAATGTCTTGAATGACGACCACTTCAGGTCTTTCTTGAGATGTTCCCAAAGACGCTCAATGGGATTGATCTCGGGAGAGTAAGGGGGTTGGAGTAACAAAATCACGTTGTCTGGGACGACTAACTTTTTGCCAGTGTGAAATCGCCCACGGTCGACTTGCAAAAGGTTGATGCTATCGGGATAGGCTTGGGAAAACTGATTCAAAAATGCCTGGTAGCATTTGGTATCGACATGGGAGAACTGCAAGAAGAACGAGCTTCCTGTGGCAGGTTCGACGGCTCCATACAGCCAAAAAGCTTTGAATAACCACTGCCATTGACCAATGGGTTTGACGCCACAAGCGGTGATTAAACGACCCATCAGGGTTTTGAGCCCAAAACGGCTCTCGTCTTGGGCAAAATAGCGCAAAGGGCGTTCATCCTGAAGCACTTGCCGAGAATACTGACTGATTAAGGACAGGTCGTCTGCAAGGTTTTTTTAAAAGTCTCTCCCTGTTCTACATTCTGCTTGCTGTTCTGAGGCCGAGCGACTTTGAGCTTTGCATTGAGACGATACCGGGTCATCTGATAGACCGCGTGATACTCAGCTTCAACCCCCAAAGTCTGGGCAAGCCACTGCTGCACGGCTCCATAGCTGGCAAATCCATGATTGGGGTCGCCTAAGCGCTTGGCTAACGACGCCTCTGCCCATTTCGGGATGATTCGCACTCTGCCAGGGGCTTTCTTCACCTCCAGCATGGCCTCAATTCCGCCCTCTCGATACTTCAACAGCCAAGTCTGGACTGTGTTGCGATGTTTGCCAATCCCTTGAGCGATCGCTCCAATTGTGGGCGGATTATCTTGTTTGAGCCAGTAGAGGATTTGCAAACGTTCTTTGTCCTTTGGCTCTTTGGATTGGCGTAACAACTGGCACACTTCGTCCAAGCTTTCTTTGATTTCAACGGATGTGACTCCAGCCATGGCATGATGCTGCTAAACATGGTGTTTAGTTTAGCTTATTTGACTAGAACTCATTTCTAATTGGTATTAGAAAAGGCTGGCGAATCTCGTTAGCGATCGCTTTGTGCTTTGAATGTAAGCGTCACAACAACGGAGGGCTTTATAATGGTGAACTGTTTGCCGAAAGTTTTGCCACCCTTCGATTGGAGTTTTACATGCTGCGCCTGGAACATATCAGTAAGATTTATCCCACTGGTGAAGTCCTCAAAGACATTAACTGGGAGGTCAAAACAGGCGATCGCGTGGGTTTGGTGGGTGTCAATGGAGCGGGTAAATCCACTCAGCTCAAAATTATTGCTGGAGAAATGGAGCCGACCACGGGGGAGGTGATTCGGCCTAATAGTTTAAAGATCGCTTATTTAACTCAGGAATTTGAGGTTGACCCCACCCGCACGGTACGAGAAGAATTCTGGACAGTGTTTCATGAGGCGAATTCCATTCACCATGCCTTGACAGAAGTGCATCACAAAATGGAGACCGCCAATCCCAAAGAGTTAGACGCCCTAATTGACAAAATGGATAAGCTTCAACGCAAATTTGAGGCGCTGGATGGCTATGGGTTGGATTCCCAAATTGAAAAGATTTTGCCGGAGATGGGCTTTACGTCAGAAGACGGCGATCGCTTGGTTAGTGCCTTCAGTGGCGGTTGGCAAATGCGGATGAGTTTGGGCAAAATTTTGCTGCAAACCCCAGATTTGCTGTTACTGGACGAGCCAACCAACCACTTAGATCTTGAGACGATCGAGTGGTTAGAGAATTATCTGAGAGGGTTAACAACGCCAATGGTCGTGGTGTCCCACGATCGCGCGTTTTTGGATCGGCTCTGCAATCAGATTGTGGAAACGGAGCGGGGCGTATCAACCACCTATCTGGGCAACTATTCTAATTACCTTCTCCAAAAGGCTGAAATGCAGGCCACTCAGCTCAGCACCTACGAGCGCCAGCAAAAAGAAATTGAAAAGCAGCAGACCTTTGTAGATCGCTTCCGCGCGAGTGCCACGCGCAGTACCCAGGCAAAAAGCCGAGAGAAACAGCTTGATAAAATCGAGCGGATTGAAGCACCCACCGCCAACGTCCGCACCCTCCGGTTTCGGTTTCCCGATGCGCCCCGCAGCGGTCGGGAGACGGTCATTATTGAGAACCTAGTCAAAAGCTATGGCGACAAGATTCTGTTCTTGGATGCCAATTTGCTGATCGAACGAGGCGATCGCATTGCAATCTTAGGTCCCAACGGGGCGGGCAAATCCACCCTATTGCACATGATGGTGGGCATCGAGCAACCCGACGAAGGGAGTGTAAGACTGGGCGAGCACAACGTCATCATGGGCTACTTCGAGCAAAACCAAGCCGAAGCCCTCGATCTAGATAAAACCGTTATAGAAACCATCCACGATGAAGTCCCCAAATGGAACAACGAAGAAGTTCGCACGTTACTGGGGCGCTTCTTATTCAGTGGTGATACGGCTTTCAAAAAGGTTGAGTCCCTCAGCGGGGGTGAAAAGGCAAGACTGGCGCTAGCGAAAATGCTGCTGCGCCCCGTCAACTTGCTGATTTTGGATGAGCCTACCAATCACTTGGATATTCCGGCTAAAGAAATGCTGGAAGAGGCACTGCAAAACTATGAAGGTAGTGCCATTATTGTGTCCCACGATCGCTTCTTTTTGGAGCAGGTAGCCAACAAAATTGTTGAGGTCCGAGATGGTGAGTTACGACTCTATCGAGGTGACTACCATTACTACCTAGAAAAATTAGAAGAAGAAAAGGCACAGGCTAAGCTAGGGAAGTTGGCTGCTGAGAAGACGGCCAAGGATGCGGCCAAACGAGCAAAGCAACAGGAAAAAGAATTAGCGAAAAAGCAAAAGAAAAAAGTCAAAGCGTAGATCTACTAGGTCGGAATGAATCATTCAACTGTCGTTATCAAGCCGCACGAGTCATTGCAGCAATCAGCAGATTCTCATGCAGTGATGGATGCATTGAAAAAAGACTTACACAAGATTTAGAGCAATTCCAAAAGAAAGACAGCAGGAAAAATGGTTAAATATTGCTGTTAAATAATTTAGGTGAAATCTATATTTTGATTTTTAACTATTTGCACTACCACTCATTCGCTTGAATTATAAATCAGGCTTTAAATATGAGGTGCATATTTCTTAATCTGTATCTGCAAACTTAATAAATACAACTATTGATAGATGGTTGCCTTGGTATTGTTGATTACAATCAACTTAGCTTAGAACAAGCTTAATAAAAACAACAGACATTTTGTAAAATTGTCTGTTCTAAATTGGAGAAAAACTATGTCTCTTGAAGATAAAGCAAAGGCAACTGCCAAAAACGTTGAAGGTAAAGCTCAAGAAGCCTTAGGTAAGGTTACAGGAGATCCTGAAGACCAAGCGAAGGGCAAAGCCAAGCAAGCTGAAAGCCAAGTCCGCCATGCCGCTGAAGATGTTAAGGACGAAGTTAAGAAAGCAGCCAAATAGTTATTAATGCTAAACTTCCCCGGCTAGTTCAATATTGAGCTAGCCGGGGATTTACTTATTTATATGCTATGTTTTGATGCTGTAAATTTAATTCTATGGAAGCTTATAGCTCGTTACTCGTATGTTTATTTGACCTTTTTTAGGATCTTTACTAAAAACAAAGGCACCATTTTGAACTTCACCACTGGATAGAAAATCAATCTCTTGTTCGCCTAATTCTTCGATACCGTTACTCATCTTCAACTTGGCAACAACGCGTACAGACTCAACTGTTTCTCCTCCTTTATTTAAAAGTACAAATGGAACATAAAATTGTCCTTCTGATTTACGAATTGTTTTTTCATAAGTAACTGATAAAATAGGCGGCTGACTCTGCTTTCCTAGCCAAATATATAGGACTAATCCTATAACCGTGGATAAAATTGCAGCGGCAATACTAAACGTAACCCACTCTGCGAGCGATCGCCTAGATTGTTCTTGACCTTGAATAGAGTCAGATTTTGTGTTCATATGATTTATACTGCTAAACGTCCAGCGGCACCGCCTACTGTCGTAGGTAAGCCTAAAATGATTGCGTAGCGCAGCCAAGTTGACCATGGATCGCTCGCACTTAACTTATCGAAAAACCAGAGCATCAAAGCTGCCGCGACTAAGGAGACAAGGTAAGAAGCAATTGTTTCACTAACAGGATGTTGGAAAATCCCTTGCTGCCGCTGTCGCTTTGTTTGGTTAGAGAAGTTTGCGGCAAAAACAATGGCATAGGATATCAAAAGGGAAACAGCTATAAGGGCTAATAACCACGGGCCAGACGTTGATGCGGCTAACATTGGAACTTCATCAGTAGGGGCAACACTAAAAGCAACAATAATTCCTCCAATTAGAGTTGCACCTATATCGGCAATTGTGCCGTTTAACTCCTTTTTGGGGTGAGACTGATTTGCTCTAGCATTAGGCTGATGTGGCTTCTCATCCGGTTCATCTCTAAGAAGTTGATTGGACAAAGCTACGCCTATAGCAAAAGGAACGCTTTCATAAATCAGTTTTCCTAACGCTTCTCCTAAAGGCGTTTCTAAGTTGATTTCTTGAAACAATACTAAAATACAAGTAGTACAGAATAAACCAAGTGCAAGTGCTTCAACGGTATCCATTAGGGTATCTCTGATACGAATATTAGAGGCGCTACGAAAACCAGTGGTTTGGTTTATTAGAAAAATAATGGTGGAAGTTATAGCGATCGCAATCAATAAGCGCGGGGGCTCAAGGGATGAGCCAATCCACCAGACTTCCATTGTGTAAAGGAGTGGAACACCAAATAGAAAACCGCCGGAAATACCTCGAATTAAGTCATTTAATTCACGTCGCCATACATTTTGGTTAAATCTTCTCATACTTGGCATAGCTTTAAAAAAGCTAACACTATAGCCTAACGAACTTAATAGACTTTTAATCTTAAGGGACATTCCCTCTGATTTGATATATATCTAAAGGTGGATGTAAATAAAATAAAAGCATTATCTATTGATGGATGTGAAGCGAAGCTACAACTCTTATTCTTGAATTAAATAAATGCTTTTATCAATTAACTGATTTATACATAAAAGCATGAAATATCTCGACAGTACTATTTGTTAAGTATAGGACTTGGAGATAAACTATGGAAAGCACTATCGAGTTAACAATAGAACAAGAGTTCATGTTGAGAGTTTATGAAGAGCAGGTTAAAAATTTAACTTTAGAAGAGGCTCAAGATTATTTACTAGAAACTTTGCGCCAGTCAATGGTTAAAGAGAATTTCTTTAAAGAAATTCTTAAGAACAGTATTTAATCTGAATCTTTCTTGGGTTAGCTTTGCAAAGCCGATCTTGACAAAGATAGATTCTTTTGAACGGCATTGACAATCGCATCTTGGTTCCTAAAACATTCAAATTAAAAGACTAGAAATCATAGAGACATGTAGCCTGATTTATGGATACTTATATTCTTAACTTTCTAGTTATTGGACTACTTTTAGTATTTGTTACTCTTGGCTCAGGTTGGATTGCTCTTTCACCTTTTTCTTATGCGTTAATTTATTTAGTGGTTGGTATTTTTCTAGGGCCTTATGGAATTCGTTTAATCGAGCTACGCCCTCAAGCTGAGATTCTAGAGCGGCTGACCGAGTTTGCAGTATTAATTTCTCTATTTGGCTGCGGACTAAAAATGAATCGTCCCCTTAACCCTTGGGCTTGGAATTCCACGGCTCGGCTCATTGGGTTTCTGATGCCATTATGTATTTTTGCACTGGCCGTGCTAGGGCATACTCTTTTAGACCTTCCTTGGGGCGCAGCAATCTTACTGGGTGCAATTCTTTCCCCCACAGATCCAGTACTTGCCTCAGAAATTCAGCTTTTGCATGCTGAAGACCGCGATGAACTGAGATTTGGTCTCACTTCAGAAGGAGGTCTAAACGATGCTTTAGCTTTTCCATTTGTGTATTTTGGAATTTATTACATCAAAGATGCACAGTGGCAAAATTGGTTTCAACAATGGGTTCTAGTAGATGTATGCTGGGCGATCGCAGCAGGCATTGGCATGGGAATCTTGGTCGCAAAATTAGTGACTTGGATTTCGTTACGCTCGCAACGAATAAAACCTGCCGATGCGCTAATGGAAGATTTTGTCATGATCGGCATCGTAGCGATCGCCTATTCTTTGACAGAATTAGTGAATGGATACGGGTTTCTGGCTGTTTTTATTGCGGGAATGACAGTACAGCGGCTTCATACTAAGCCTGAAATTTATAACTCTCAGTTAGAGTTTGCCGAGCGGATTGAAAAGTTGATGGAAGTAGGTATTATCTTGCTACTGGGATCCTCGCTGAGAATTGAGCCCATGATTCGGTTTGCAGGCGAAATTCTTGTGGTTGCAGTAGCACTCATTTTTATCATCCGACCCGTCGGCGCTTGGATTAGTACCCTAGGAAGCCCTTTACAGGCAACTAGACGTTTGCTCTACGGGTGGCTTGGCATTCGTGGCATTGGCTCTTTGTACTATCTATCTTATGCTTTTGGAGAAGGACTGTCTGGAGAAATAGGAGAGAAAATCGCCTGGATCGTTTATTTTACAGTGGTTATTTCTATTATTCTTCACGGAATTAGTGCAACTCCGCTAATGACTTGGTATGAGAAAAGACTGACTCGGAGAAAGGTATCTGGATAAAACAATGAAAGAAAACTCAAAAGATTTATTTTTGCGAAATCAATTTGATTAAAATATCTCTCTAAAGAATTATTTTTAATGGATGATACAATAAAAATTTATTCATTAAATTTAACTCTTTAGGTTAGTACCTTAATAAGTCAAAGCTGATTAGCATTAAATATGAAAAGACTCAAGGAGCGCTAATATGACTCAGCAACAGGCCGAACAAGGAAACCCAGTCGAAAGTGCAGATGGAAAACAAACGCCCATCGATCCTGAAGAAAGAAAAGTCTTGGATGACACAAAATCTGATGCCAAATCCAGTGCTAAACCGGAAGCAAATCCAGGTTCGGGCTTCATTTTAGTAAAGGATGAACCTACTCAAGAAGAAGAACATTCATAAAAACAATTACAGCCGAGAAAGATTTTAACTCAAAATTAATTGTTTTAAGCTTTGCTTAGCTCTCTCTCTTCAAGAACAGCCCTTCGGTTGCTTGCTCTCAGTTTTCTTAAACTGAGAGCTTTTCCATAAAATATATCTAAAATAGAGTTAAGCCAACTAAATAATGCATTGAGCAGATACCCAAATCTATCTTTAGATTCTACTTATTGGCCAGATATTTTTTTATTCTATTAGAAATAGCTATAGAGTTAGGATCGTGATTATGGCGACAAAAGATATCAACTTAGAAGATCGAAATTCAGATTACGATGCTGAAATTTTGAAAGAAGAAATTGCAGAAGACAAGACAAAAGCTCCTTCCGTAAACGTTGAAACGGATTACGAACGATCGAAGGAGTTAAGTACTCCCGCACGCGATCTGCCTGCTTCAGAAATATCCCCATCATTAGGAACCTCTTTTAATCCTGAAAATAAGCAGTCTGAAAGCTCAGCAGAAGGCAACCCAGAAAATTTTCGAACGATGGCTCAAGAAGTTAGTTCAGAAGGGGTTGAATCTGAAGAGGATAAGTAGCTCCCCTGGTTGACTGACAAAAGTTTGAGCGCAAGGGTTGAAATGCGAGAGAGCAGGGGAATTGACAAGACCCAAAGAGAGCCAGCATTCTGGAATCAAAAACCACTCATCAACCAGAATGCTTAAAAAACTCTCCCCTCTACCATGCCTTGTCTGACTGGCTCAGTCAACCTGGAGATTGGTCTCATCTAAGCCATCTAACCACCTGTATCTGGCTGGTGATTGCGGTCATTCACACAGGCAGCGTGAATCTCACCAAATGGGTCACTCATGTCCCTTGTCGCGGGGTATTTGCCCAAAGTGTTCAACGTCGGATTCCTCGATGGCTGTACAATCCGCGTATCAATATTCATCGACTCTATAAGTCCCTAATTCAAGCAGCCCTAGCAGAGTGGAAGGACAAGGATATCTTTCTGGCGTTGGATACCTCATTGTTCTGGGATGAGTATTGTCTGGTGCGCTTGTGCGTGGTGTATCGCGGAAGAGCTTTGCCTGTCGTCTGGCGAGTTTTGGAACATCGAAGTGCGAGTGTCTCATTTGAGCATTATCAGCAGATGATTGCCCAGTCCGTCAGAAGATTACCGACAGGCAAACGAGTGGTGCTGTTGGCTGACCGTGGCTTTATCCATTCCAAACTCATGGGAATGCTGACGGCTCAGTTAGGATGGCACTATCGCATCCGCCTCAAAAGCAATAGCTGGATTTATCGGGTAGGCAAGGGCTGGTGCCAACTCAAAGACTTTCATTTCAATCGCGGCGAAGCAGTGTGTCTGCATAATGTCTGGCTCCACAAGGGCGAGCGCTATGGCCCGATTTATCTGGTTGTCGGTCGCAACAATGTTAATGGGGAGTTTTGGGCCATAGCCAGTGATGAACCGACCACCCTCAAAACCTTTCAAGAATATGGGCTTCGCTTTGATATTGAGGAGAATTTTTTAGATGACCAATCCAATGGCTGGAATATCCAACGCTCTGAAATTCGCTCTGTTGTGGCATTGTCTCGTTTGTGGTTTATCTTAGCTCTGGCTACTTTGTATGTGACGGCACAGGGGGATACGGTGGTTGCGATGGGCAGACGACGATGGATTGATACCCATTGGTTTCGCGGCAACAGCTATTTCCGTATTGGATGGGAATGGGTCAAAGCATCTTTTCTAAAAGGATGGGAATTGATTAGCGAGGTCTGTTTTACGAGTCATCACGATCCTGACCCTGCAATGGCCTCTCGCAAGCAAGATGAGAAACGGCGCTATCGACTTGAGTTTCAGATTCAAACTTGTGTCTACGCAACTGAGTGATGACTCTACATTCAGTTCCGGCAAGGGTTGTAGGATTTTATATTCATCTTTTGTCAGTCAACCAGGGCTGACGCTGTCAAACTTCCGCCTGGATTTAAGGGTGAGATTAAGCCCAATGAGTTTACTCGTTTGGGAGATGTGGATGATGACAATGCGATCGCCAAGGTCACAAGGCTGGGGCAGGAATCGGTGACCACTATTTTTCTTCAGCAGGCGACTGGAGGTTTAGTTCTGCCCAACACTCAGGAGCGGATTAACCTTCAGCAATTGCCTGATTTAAAAATGATTCGGAGGTTGCTAGAACATAGCACTCGGATTTCTAAAATGGGCTTGGTAGAGGAATTGCGGCGACAGGAAAGACCGCGAAAATGGAATTCTGTGCTGCTCCGTCACTACCGCTATGTCGTTCTAGATGAAAGTTGTACAACTCAAATCGGGAAATGGACCATTTACTTAGATACCTTGAGGGGAGTTGTCATCACTACCGATTGAGGGTTCATCAGTTTCTTTTGGCTGAGGGTTGATGATTAGCTTTTTCAGATTTTTTAGATAAGGATTTTGTATGGATTGTGAAAAATCGTATTCAGTTCTCATTACAAATTTGTTGTTGATGTGAATGTTTATCGGCTGCTTGGGTATTCTACCTGTACTTGATAACCTAGATTCATCCATGCATTTAACAGGGCTGCGGATACATCAGCCTATTGTAGATTTTTTGATCGGGAAAAATTAATGCCATCAGAACAACAGTCTTTTAATTTGACTCAAGAATCTTGGATCCCTGGAGTGGGACAAGATTGGCAACGACGAGAGATTTCTTTGGTGGAGTTGTTTAAAACCTGGGCAACCCTTCGGGAAATTCAGGCGGATAACCCACCCACTACGTTAGCACTCTACCGCTTTCTGCTGGCAATTTTGCATCGGGCTTATCAGGGGCCAACAGATGAAGCCCATTGGGAGCAGATTCGGGATGATGATGGAGAGAGGACGATCGCCTATCTAAACCAAAACCAAGACTACTTCGATTTACTGCATCCTAAGCAACCCTTTATGCAGGATCCAACCCTGACCAGTGATATGGGGGCTGAAATTTATCAGGCGTACGTTGTCCATGGAAATAATACGAGCACTGTTTTTTGTCATGAACATCAATGGAGTGGCGGATCGCTGTCTATTGAGGCTGCGGCAAGATTAGTACTACGACTTCATTGGTTTGATGTGGGAGGACGCAAAACAGGCTCATCTGTTTCTGCGGGGGTAATTCCGACGATGGATACGGCGAATGTTTTGGTTTGTGGCAAAACCTTAAAAGAAACGCTGTTGCTAAATCTGATGCACTATAACCCTGCCCAAGGAATGCCCAGTGTTGTCAATGGCGCTGATTTGCCAGCCTGGGAAAGGGAACATAAACCTGCTGCTGAACGGATTCCGGCAGGCTATATTGACTACTTGACTTATCAATGGCGAAGGGTACGGTTATTTGTTGAGGATGGTCAGGCGGTCAAGGTCGCGTTTCATGCAGGCGATCGCCTGCCCAAAGATATATCGTTCACCCAGTGGGAATGCGGCATTGCCTATGCCAAAACAAAGAAAGGCATATTCACCGTAAGACTAAATCTGAGTCGATCCCTCTGGCGAGATTCAGCGGCTTTTTTACAATCCTCAGAGGCTAGAAGTTGTCCGCGAATTATTGAGTGGTTAGCTCAGTTGCAGGATGAAGACTTAATTGATGACAGGCTTAAGCTCCAGGTGCTGGGATTAACGGTTGATAATGCTAAGCCTCTAGGATGGACAAATGAGCAATTATCAGCCCCTATAGCCTATCTCAAACAACGAGCATTATGGGAAGCATTGGTGACTGCGCTACAAGTGACGGAAGACCATCAGCAAGTGTTCCGTGCTTTTCAGGGCAGTCCTTATCATGCTTTAGCAAAAGCATTGAATCATCCTGATGCGGGTAGTTTCTCCAAAAGTTTGGATGGTGAATCTCGTTATTGGGCAACCCTGGATCGAGAATTCCAGCCCCTTCTAGCAGAACTTGCGATGGATAAAACCATAGATGGGAATGGAACAACCTACGGTAATCAAGTTTTACCGAAATGGCAAAAGACGGTTCAAGATGCTGCAAAAACTGCTTTCACTGAATTGATCGCATCAATCCGTAATTATCAAGCGCGGGCCTTGGCACTGCGATCGCTTGATTTTCAACTCCGAAAGTTACGAGGAGAAGACACTGGACAGTCCAAAAAAACCAAAAAATCTAAAACTGCTGCTTAAGGATTTCAACAGGAAAACTCAATGACAACGACTAAAACATCATCCACTCGATTAGACAGACCCACTAAATTTTTGGAAAGCCTTCATCTCCGAATCAACAATGATAACGGTGCCAAGGCTGTATTCAAACGAGCACTTTCTGGCGAAGGTCGGCATATCCGTAATACCTATTCGATGGTGCTGTCTTACCTAGAAGGAATTCACGAACGGCAACAAGAGGTCTGGATTTTTGTCGCGAGTTTGTCAGTGTATTACCCACAGTCCATTCGCGAAAAACAGCAGAATTTTGGGTCTAGCTGCCGTGGTTTAGCCAATCATGCTCAGTCAGAAGGTGCCGATCGGCGGTTTCGGGCATTGCTGGATACCTCTCTGGAGGATATTCAGTCACCCTTGACAGCTCTCGTTCGCCAGATCAAAAGGAAGGAGGTACGTATCGACTATCCTCAACTGCTAGCTGATTTGTGTCAGTGGGAGCATCCCAATCAATATATTCAGGACAATTGGGCGCGGGCATTTTGGATTGCTGCCAGCGGTAATGAAGAGCAAAAACGAGATGAAAAGGAGGGTTAAAGATGCATCAACTATCTGTAGTGATTGAAAAAGATGAATTTGGCTACTATGCCTACTGTCCTGCTTTAGAAGGTTGTCAAACTCAAGGCAACTCTATAGAAGAAGCACAAGCCAATATAAAAGAGGCAATTTCGCTGTACTTATCAACGTTATCCGAGACTGAAAAACAAGAAATTTTTAGCCGAGAGTTGACTGCAATGGTAATGGAGGTTCAGGTTGCCTAAATTGCCAAGACTAACCGCCTCAGAAGCCGAAAGTCTTGTCCTAAAAGCTGACTTTCAGTTGCTGAGGAGTGAAGGCAGTCACCGCATTTATGGAAAAGGTAGGCTGCGAGTTGTTATTCCATTTCATTCTGGCAAAATCTTGCATCCCAAGATAGTTAAACAAGTCATGAAGGCCATTCAGGCTGAGTAGGCATCAATTTTTTTCTCAGTTCATCTTCATAAGGAATCAATCATGCAACTCGAAATTCATATTCTGCAAAGTTTTCCTCCTGCCAATCTAAACCGTGACGAGAATGGAATGCCCAAATCTACCGTATTTGGCGGTCGCCCTCGTGCGCGGATTTCTAGCCAATGTCAGAAACGGGCGGTGCGTTTGTCTTATCAAGAAAACTCTGCACTCAAACCAGAACATTTTGCCCAGAGATCGCGGGCTTGGATGCCGGAGTTAAAGGAACTATTGACCCTTCAAGAAATTCCTGAAGCTCAAGCGGAAACGGCTGCAAAACTAGCGCTGGAAGTTTTGGGAGCCAAAATTGAAGGTGATAGGGTTGAGTCAAAAACAATTTTGTTTTTGGGTAAAACAGAAATTGAAGCCGTTGCCAATATCTTGATCAAAAACTGGAATGCGATCGCCCTGGTCTGAATGGTGATAAACCCGCATTACCCACGAAAGACCCGAATATTCTTAAGAATTGAAAAATCATTGGCAGAGAGTAATAAACCAGGAGATGTCGCCCTATTTGGTCGCATGATGGCATCACTGCCCACTGTGAATGTGGATGCTGCGGTTCAAATGGCTCATGCGATTAGTGTCAATGCTCTACAGCAAGAATTTGATTTCTTTACAGCGGTAGATGATTTGGGTGCCAGTGATGACCAAGGTGCAGACCATATTGGTGAGACGGGCTATAACAGTTCGACCTACTATCGCTTTACGACGGTTGATACCGTTCAGCTAGAGAAAAATTTAGGCACAAAAGAGCAACTTGCTGAAATTACTCAAGCTTTTGCAGAAGCGTTCGTCAAGGCTATTCCAACTGGACACCAAAATGCTTTTGCGGCTCATAGCTTACCTGCTGCGGTGATGGTGGTGGTTCGCAACGGTCAACCTGTTTCGCTAGTGGATGCGTTTGAGAGTCCGATTGCACCTAAAAATGGCAAGAGTTTACTAGAGAATGCTGTGATTAAGCTGGATACTCATTGGGCCGATCTGACCAAAATGTACGGAGAGAAATCCGTTGTGTTTAAGGGGATTGTAACCCGCGCTCAACTTGCCAAGCAGCTAGAGAACCTCGCTAATTGCGAAAAGCCTTCCGTGGAGGACTTGCTTAAAGACGCGATCGCTGCTGCATTCCCTGGAGCCAACTAACGATGTCTACACTGCTCTTAAGAATGCGTGCCCCAATGATGAGCTGGGGCGACCATAGCCGCTTTACCATCCGTGATAGCCGCCGTGAACCGACTAAATCGGCTGTGATTGGTCTGCTCTGTGCAGCTTTGGGTCGGCCTCGTTGGGAACCTGTTGATGACCTAGCTTCCCTCACGATGGGAGTACGGGTCAACCAAGAGGGAGTTATGCAGTGCGACTATCACACCATTATGGATGGTATCAAATCTAGTGGGGGTAAGGGCGATACGGTTTTGAGCGATCGCTATTACGTAGCCGATGCTGATTATCTCGTGGGATTAGAGGGTGATCCAGCTAAACTTGTCGAACTGGATGCAGCCCTACAAGCACCCCGCTGGCAGCTTTACTTTGGGCGCAAAAGCTTTGTCCCCAGCCGACCAGTTCATATCCTTAATGGGATTAAAGATACTCCTTTAGAAGAGTCACTCAAGAAACATCCTTACGAACTCAAGACTGCAAAACATAAACCGCCTGAAAAACCTTTGCGCTATTTGCTAGAAGTTCCTGATAGCTTGGATGTTCGTCAAGATGTCCCCATTGACTGGAAAATGCGTTTATTTGGAAGTCGTTGTGTTAAACCTGCCTTTCATCTGGTGGAGGAAGTATGTATCTTTCAAAGTTAGTTTTAAACGAACGCGATCGCAAAGTTCGCACTGATCTCAGTAATGCCCATGACCTGCATCGCACCATCATGCAAGCCTTTCCAGATGAGCACCGCGACAACCCCCGTGCTGACTGGAATGTGCTGTTCCGCCAAGAACCGGATGCCAATATTATTTTGGTGCAGTCTACCGCTGAAATGGAGCCTGATTGGTCGCAGCTACCCGCTGGATATCTCACAGATTGGCATAGCAAACCTTTTAATCTTGAGGCCAGTCAACTTCATCCAAACCAAATTTTGCAGTTTCGTCTTAAGGCTAATCCCAGCAAACGCAATAAGGATACGGGTAAGATTACGGGTTTGTTTTCTCAGCCGGATCAGGTTGTGTGGCTGGAGCGACAGGCTGAACGGCATGGCTTTAAACTTCAGGGCATTGATACGATTCCTACCCCAAATGTTTGGGGCAAAAAAGGGAAAGGAAATTCTTCTATTAAGATCTTTACTGTTTTGTACCAGGGCATCCTAGTAGTCCACCAAAGGAACTCTGCCTAGTTCAAGGATGTAAGAACAGGGTATAAGTTTTCTAGCTTAATACGTGCATCTGTACTTAAAAAGCACCAATTTACGGTGGCTTTTTGGTCATTACGCTGATCTTGCCAAACGCTGATTTCATTGGCCAACTCCTGCTGAGTTGCAATTCGTCGGTCAAGACACTGGCGTGATAGGACAGAAAATT
>JAAURS010000072.1 GCA_012032135.1 Acaryochloridaceae cyanobacterium RU_4_10
CAAAATCGCCTTCCTAGTGCATCAAAAGGAGTTACCTCACCCCCTAAGAAGGGGTTTCTACCGCAAGTGGGCGATCGCATTCGGATTCCCAAGCTGGGCAATACGGCTGAGGTGATTGGTCCTGTGACGTCGGATGGGGAACTGGTGGTGCGGTTGGGGTTAATGAAGGTGACGGTTCAGCTTGCGGAGATTGAGTCGCTTTCTGGGGAGAAGGCCGAACCAATAATGGTTAAGGCAAAGCCTGTTGCACCGCCGCCACCGGAGCCAAAGCCTGTGGAAGTGCGCACGTCGCAAAATACGATCGATATCCGGGGGCAACGGGTGGCGGATGCGGAGGTGATTTTGGAAAATGCGATCGCTAGTGCTCGTGGGCCGCTTTGGATTATTCACGGTCACGGAACTGGGAAGTTACGACATGGGGTACAGGTTTTTCTGACGAGCCATCCCAATGTGGAGCGGTTTGAGTTTGCGGAGCAATATGATGGGGGAAGTTGGCGTAACCTAGCGTTATTGCCGAAGTTAAGGTTTCTACGGCATTAAGGAACAAGTTTCGTTATTCATCGGTTACAGGCTAGGAACAGAAATTGTTTGGGCAATCGCTATGGTTTTAGTTCTAGAGCGTCGAGCTGAAATTGCTATCCGTTCCCTAAGCCAACAGGAGCAGGAGCAGGTCGGACAGGCACTAGATGAAATCGGGGTAATTGCCCCTGATGAGCTATGCCAAAGCTCGAAAGTCCAAAAGTTCCGTGCCGGATCGGGCGAAACCTTCTACGTATATCCAGGCACCCCTAGTTTGAGGCTTATTCTGTCTATTAACGGTGATAAATATACGCTTGAAGATGTTATCGATCGTGATAAGCTTTCTCGGCTTCCGCTCAATTTAGACAGCAAAGTATAAATCTTCCAACTGTGAGTTGTTGACTATACGAGCGATGCGTTACAAGAAGGAAGTGTGTCTAACCGCTGGAGGATGTGATGCCTATCCAATTCCCCGCTCATGCTTATCATGCACTTTCTGACCCTGAAATCATAGAGAGCTTTGGCACCAGTGGAAAGACTGGATTAACTTCTGAAGAAGTCGCACGTCACTATGAACAATATGGCTGGAACGAATTGCAATTTAAGCCAGGGAAACCAGCATGGCTACGGTTCTTGCTGCAATTTCATCAGCCACTCCTCTACATTTTGCTACTGGCTGGAGTGGTGAAGGCGTTTCTCGGTTCCTGGACTAATGCATTTGTGATCTGGGGTGTGACGCTGATTAATGCCATTATTGGCCATGTGCAAGAAGCCAAAGCAGAAGGGGCGATCGCCTCTCTTGCCAAAGCCGTCACCACAGAAACCACTGTCTTGCGAGAAGGCCAACCCCTGCGCATTCCCTCGCGGGATCTGGTTCCAGGGGACTTAGTTCTGCTGGCATCCGGTGATAAAGTCCCAGCAGATTTGCGGTTGCTGCGGGTTCGCAACTTACAGGTGGATGAATCTGCGCTGACCGGGGAATCCGTTCCAGTGGAGAAATTAATCAAAGTTCTCCCCACTGATACACCACTTGCCGAACGTCACAACATGGCTTATGCAGGCAGTTTTGTCACCTTTGGACAGGGACAGGGCATTGTAGTGGCAACTGCCAATGCCACTGAAGTAGGACAGATTTCTCAGTCGATGGAAAATCGGGTGAGTCTGAGTACGCCCCTGACCCGTAAGTTTGAGAAATTCAGCCACACATTGCTCTATGCCATCTTGACCCTAGCAACCTTCACCTTTGTGGTCGGGCTGGGGCAGGGAGAGTCCTGGATCGATATGTTTGAGGCAGCGGTGGCCTTGGCGGTCAGTGCCATTCCCGAAGGATTGCCTGCGGTCGTGACAATTACCCTGGCGATCGGGGTCAATCGCATGGCAAAACGCAATGCCATCATTCGTAAGTTGCCAGCAGTAGAGGCATTGGGCAGTGCCACGGTGATTTGTTCGGACAAACGGGGACGCTCACGGAAAACCAGATGACCGTCCAGGCAATTTACGCGGGGGGACAACACTATCGCGTCAGTGGTGGTGGCTATAGTCCGAAGGGCGATATCACTCCGGTCAATGGCGGGAATCAAAACGCCCTTGTGGGAGAAGACATCCCACCCGTTTTAGTGGATTGTTTGATGGCAGGGGTTTTGTGCAATGACTCTCAGCTAAAACAAACAGGAGCAGATTGGACAGTAGTGGGCGATCCCACAGAAGGAGCCTTAATTACTGCGGCTGAAAAGGCAGGGCTGAGCCAAGTCGGGCTGGCGGCGACAAAACCCAGACTGGATGCTATTCCGTTTGAGTCAGACTACCAATACATGGCAACTCTGCACGATGCCGAGCCTCGAATGATTTATGTCAAAGGATCGGTAGAGGCGTTGCTCAATCGGTGCACCCAGATGCTTGATGTTCAGGGGCACGCGACCGCCCTCAACCCTACTCAAATCAAACAAGAGGTCGATGCAATGGCAGGTCAGGGCTTACGGGTTCTGGCGTTTGCCCAAAAAGCAGCGGCGGTGCATCAGCACGCGATCGACCATGAGGACATTGCGACCGATTTAGTCTTTCTAGGGTTGCAGGGCATGATCGATCCGCCTCGTCCAGAGGCAATTACGGCAGTTCATGTCTGTCAGTCAGCGGGCATTCACGTCAAGATGATTACAGGCGATCACATTGCCACGGCAAGGGCGATCGCGCAACGGATGGGGATTCAAACAGATGCTGGGGTGGTGGCATTTGCAGGGCAACAATTAGCCCAAATGACCGATCGGGACATAGAGCAAGCAGCGGCAGAAGGCTCAGTCTTTGCCAGAGTTGCCCCAGCGCAAAAGCTGCAACTTGTGGAAGCACTCCAAGCTGAGGGCAACATCGTAGCCATGACAGGCGACGGTGTGAATGATGCCCCCGCACTCAAACAAGCTGATATCGGTATTGCGATGGGTAAAGGCGGCACGGAAGTTGCGCGAGAATCGGCTGATATGCTGTTGACCGACGATAATTTTGCTTCCATTGAAGCTGCGGTGGAGGAAGGGCGTACCGTTTATCAAAACTTACGCAAGGCGATCGCTTTTCTGTTGCCTGTGAATGGCGGGGAGTCCATGACGATTTTGATCAGTGCTTTATTGGCGCGAGAATTGCCGATTTTATCCTTGCAAGTCCTCTGGCTGAATATGATCAACTCCATCACTATGACCGTTCCCCTCGCCTTTGAACCTAAATCACAAGGGATGATGCAGCAGCCACCCCGCAACCCTAATGAACCCTTACTGACTCCGAAACTATTCCGCCGCATTCTGGTTGTGTCTGTATTCAATTGGATTTTAATTTTCGGAATTTTTGAATGGGCGAAGTCCACGACAGGAGATGTTGCGGTAGCGCGGACAATGGCGATTCAAGCCCTAGTTGCGGCTCGAATTATCTATTTGATTAGCATTAGTCAATTGGGTGCGAATCTTGCCCAGTTTGTTCGCGGTCGAGCTGACGCGATCGCCAATGCCCCTATCCTCATCGTGGGAATTGCTACCGCGATAGTCCTGCAAATCCTCTTTAGTCAATGGGGTCTGATGAATACTTTATTTGCCACGGCTCCCCTGACTTGGCAGCAATGGATGATTTGCTTGCTCCCAATGCTCCCAATGCTCCCAACAGCACTTTGGGTCAATTGGATCGATCCCCCCCAAGCCGATAACATAGGAAATCGTTGGTAGCTGTAGCAAAAGGCTACCCCAATGCACCGGAATGACTCAGTATGCTCGGTTGTACGCAAAGGCTGTCTGCGTCCGGTGATTGCGAACGTTGGAGACTCGTCCAGGCACCGCTATCTTCTCGTCGAATTTGAGAATGGCGATCGCGATAGTGTGTTTAAGCAGGTGGGCCAGAAAGCCACTCCTGAATGGGCACCGCGCTTTGAGAAAGCATATTCTCAGCTTGTGGATTGGTTCTGGAAGTTAGAGGACATGAGAAATACTTCTGATTTTCTGAATACGTTCGGTAGCCATCGCGCAACTTTTCAAGGATTGATGGTGATTGGCAAAGATATGATGCTTTTGCCACAAGAGCGGGATCGACTCAAAGGGCGAATAAACAGAACGTTCATTGACTCGAATGCAATCTCTTGTGTTTCCTTTGACGAACTCTGTGAGGATTTTGACTCTTGGCTTAAGAATTATTACAAAGTTTAATCCTCAACAGTCTGGACTATTTAGATTGAATTCATTAAGAATCTAAACGTTAAAACATGGGTGAAATCGCGCCATCTACATCGATTTGGAGCCGGATAGAGACCCTGCGAGGCAGGATTGGTTTTTATCTGGATGATATCCAAACGCCTTTAGGGGTCACCATTGACTTGGCGATCACTGAATTGGTTCTGATTTCAACTGGAATTTTTGTGGCGGAAACCTATAGCCTGCCACCGCAAGTTCGGTTGTTTTTGGATGTGTTGAATACTGTAATTCTCTGGATTTTTGTCCTTGAGTACCTTCTGCGACTGTGGTGTGCTGAAAACCGTCTGCGCTATATGATTAGCGTGTATTCGGCGATCGATCTAATGACCGTTGTGCCCTTTGTGTTGGGGGTCGTTGATGTTGGCTTTATCCGCATTTTTCGATGGTTTCGAATTTTACGACTAATCCGATTTTTAGAAAATAAGAGAATATGGGGCAATATCAACTCCAGTGACGCGCCCATTTTAGTGCGCATCCTCTTTACGCTTTTTGCCATTATTTTTGTATATTCGGGATTGATTTATCAGGTAGAACATCCCATTAACCCCCAGGAATTTAGTACGTTTCTGGATGCATTTTATTTTTCAGTGGTCACCATGACAACGGTGGGCTTTGGGGATGTGACGCCTATTACGGAAGCAGGGCGATTGTTAACGGTGTTGATGATTATCACGGGGGTAGCGCTCATTCCCTGGCAGGTGGGAGACTTGGTGCGGCGATTGGTCAAAAGCGCGGCTCAAATTGAGGTGTTGTGTTCTGGATGTGGGTTGGAGTTGCATGATAAAGATGCAAGGTTTTGTAAGCGTTGTGGGACGGGTTTATCGGATTATTGAACGACCCAACTTGGATTAGGCAGATTGCTCTCGATGCCAATCTGCTCTTACTAACTTGATTTCATCGTAAGAATACTCTTCACCTAGATGGGTCCGCAGAGTACCCAGAGACAACGCACCTACCTGTGCGATCGCATCTCTAATTTTTCCTTGTCTGCTGGGTTCAACAAATCGATTGAGGTCAATGGGTTGATGATGTTCGATCAGTTCTGCCAGGTGGCTCATGACCGTGTTGGATTTGATTTTACGTTTGCGGGCAATTTCTTCTGGACTATGACCTTGTTGATAAAGGGCTAAGGTCGTCATTAGGGTTTCTGAAATCGAGCCATTGTCAGATGGGTCAATTGCGTCTTCAACGGTCAATACATTCTCTTCAGCTTCTGTAACGGGCATTCCTTGCTCACCGCGAAAGGCACGGATTTCGTCTAGAAATTTATCCCCGTATTGGATGAGTTTACGACTACCTACACCTGAAATAGCAGCAAATTCTGCTAAGGTCTGAGGCTGTTGTTGGGCCATAGATTTCAGCGTCGAGTCAGCAAACACCATGTAGGGGGCGATCGCCTTTTCATCCGCTAGTTTTTGCGCAGCGATCGCAGGCGTTGGAAGAGGGCTTCAGCATCGATAGAAGGTGTGGTTTCGCGACTTGAGGATGTGGTTTCGGCTTGGGGGGTGATGGCAACGTAAACGGATTGTTGCTTCCGTAAAACCTCCCAGCTTCGGGCGTTGAGCTTTAGGACGGGATATCCGTCAGTGGTCTCATCGACCAGTCCTTGCTGGAGGAGGGTGCGGCCTAGTAACTTCCAATCATCTGCGGATTTATCCTTACCGATGCCGTAGGTAGAAAGTTGGTCGTGTCTTTTTTGGGTAATCCGCTGACTTTTGGACCCACGCAATACGTCAATGATGTGATTGGCACCAAAGCGTTCTTGGCAGCGGGCGACGCAGGACAAAAACTTTTGGGCATCCACGGTCCAGTCTTCTACGGGTTTGGGATGGCAGCAGTTATCGCATTTACCGCAGTTGCCAGGGAACTGTTCGCCAAAGTAGCTGAGTTGGATAGTGCGGCGGCAGACCGTGCCCTGGCATAGTCAATGACTTGGCGAAGTTGCTGTCTTGCAATGCGCTGCTCTTGCTCTAGAGGTTCGCCCGTGGCTGGATTGATTTTCTGGTCGATCATCCAGTCGATAGTACGGATATCTTTGGTCGCAAAGTAGAGGATGCAAGTTGCGGGTTCGCCATCGCGGCCCGCGCGGCCTGCTTCTTGGTAGTAGCTTTCGATGTTGCGGGGTAGGTCGTGGTGGATGACAAAGCGAACGTCGGGTTTATTGATGCCCATGCCAAAGGCGATCGTGGCGACCATAACCTGGACGTCGTCGCGGAGGAAGCGGGTTTGGTTTTCGGAACGGGTGTTATCGCTGAGTCCGGCATGGTAGGAAAGGACGCTGATGCCATCGCGTTTCAGTTTGGCGGTGAGTTCGTCAACTTGGCGACGGCTGGAGCAATAAATGATGCCGGAGCCTTGGGTTGTTTTGATGTATTGAAAAATTTCGGAGTAGAGGGTGCGTTGTTTGGGACGGACTTCGTAATAGAGGTTCGTTCGGTCAAAGCTGGCGAGATGTACGAAGGGATCGCGCAGCTGGAGTTGATTCAAAATATCTTGCCGCACCCGATCGGTGGCGGTGGCGGTCAAGCCCATGACGGGAACGTCGGGATAGCGATCGCGCAGTTCGGCTAAACGACGATATTCTGGTCTGAAATCGTGACCCCATTCTGAGACACAGTGGGCCTCATCTACGGTGAAACTGGAGATGCCGACACGGGATTGCAGTTGGACGAGAAATCCCAAAAAGCTGGGGTTAAAGAGCCGTTCTGGGGCGACGTAGAGCAGTTTGATGTCGCCGCGCAGAAGTTGGGATTCGCGATCGCGGGTTTCGGCGATGCCTAGGCTGCTGTTGAGGTATGTGGAGGGGATTTGGTTGACTTGAAGGGCGGTGACCTGATCTTGCATGAGGGCGATGAGGGGGGACACGACGATCGTGACGCCGGGTCTGAGGAGGGCGGGGAGTTGAAAACACAGGGATTTTCCGCCTCCGGTAGGCATGATGACGAGGAGGTCTTGCCCTGCTAGAGCTGCATCGATGATGTCGCGTTGGCCGGGACGAAAGGTATCGTAACCAAAGTAGTGCTTGAGAGAGGTTTCAAGGGTGGTGGGTTGGGTTGTGGTGATTCCAGGCTTGGCGGTCATCCCAGTGTGGTGAATCAGAGTACATTTGCACTTTAACCATCATTGCAAGGGATGGAGTTTAAGGCAATAGAATTAAATGACAGCACTCACTTCATGCAGTTTGCGAAAATGACCGGAAACCAAAGGATACAGAATATCCAAGTGCAGGCAACTACTAGGCATTTGCTGTGATAACCTCTAAGAACTTTGATATTGGCCAAGTTTTCTTATCTGAAACTTGACCATCGCCCAATTCAACAAGTCGAAGTTCCCCTGCCAAATTTTCTGCCACATCAACAGAATAAAAAGGTGCATCAATAATATTAGCTATCTCTTTGACCAGCGTAGGAATCTCTCCATCATGCGAATAAGGAAGTCCACGAACAACAAAGTACCGAAATTCTGTATTTAATAGATAGTTCTCAACACGACGTATAGCTACGCCACCCTCAATTTCACCTCGATAAGTAGCGATTTGATCGACAATATGGCGAACTTCGGATGGTGAATTTGCGATCGAACCTCCTCCCGCTGTATTGGACTTTACGAAGTCTTTAACAAAGTAGCGCTCCCAACCTAGTGCTTGTATTTTTGTTTCAAGCGTCTCATCAGCTTCCAAGAAATAAGTCTCTGCCGTGAAATCTACACACTGTTGATACCAACCTGGCAAATGATGACATCGAAGATAATCGGCATAAGAAGTTATTGGTATACCGCCTTTTCTCTCGATTTGTGTCGCCAGGGTTTTGTATCCGTGCGAATTTAGCATCCAACCACGGTAAAGCACTCGTTCACCAGGTTGAATTTTAGGGCGTGGGTTGAATTCTTCAAATGTCAATGCATCAAAATCAAAGAGCGAACATTGATACCCAGCACCGTATACTGTCGTGAATTCCTCGTGATACGGATCGTCTACTTGTGTTTTATTTAATGGATTTTCAGGATATAGCACACGCATAGTTTAAATATTTAGCCCTCTCGCTACTACGGTTCATCTAGCTAAAAATTCAGAACAACAACTACGTAACAGCATAGCCACTAAATTGACGTTTGAAGGGAGAGTGAAAACCCAGCACAATGTCTCTATCAGGACTTGAGCGATCGCCCTAAACAGTCACAAACTGGATGCTAGGAACACGATACATTTGCTTTGTTGGTTTTTCTGTCGTGATGAATTCATCAGCCTTAAGCAAAATAGCAGCAGCAACATTCAAAGCATCAAATCCAGATAAGCCATAGGTACAAGCAAGTTCATAGGCTGATTGTGTTAGCGTATCTAAATCGCGCATCCAATGAACCACCCCTTGAAAAAAGGATTCATAAAATTCTTGTTCCAGAGTTTGTTTGTAGCACACTGACTTTGGTAAGATTTCTAGCTGAATAAAAATGCTGGAACCAAAAATGCGATCGCCATCGGCCAAAATATCTAAAGCCTTTTGAGAACGAGAGGAATCCCCACGAGCAGCAGCAATCAAAACACCGGAATCAATGAAGGAAAGCATCATTAGCCGCTCTCGTCTCGCTCTCCCCTGCGCTCTGCAATTTCTCTTTCTAGCTCAGTATCGCTCAAAAGTGGGATTCCAGATTCGACAATGCGGGCGCGGATGGCACGGAGTTTTTCCCCAAGTGGGCTATCGGCAGTGGGGGAAGACTTTGTCAGGCGATCGGCAAATGCTAAAACCTCCTGTTGTTTTACCGGAGGGAGGATCCGCCATTTTTCTAACAGCAATTCTTCAGTAGTCATTGTTACTTTTGCCAGTCTCTGTTTTAATTCTACTTCGTAGAGCGCTTTAGAGTCTGGCGTTTATAGCGTTAATATAGCTATAAATTTCGTCAAGTTCGCCGATCGCAGCAAACTCAAGGGTTTCTTTAGATCCAGAAGAGTTTGAAGGCGATCGCCCTCACCCAAATTCACTGAAAAACAAGCAGTTCGTTGAGCTTATCCTTTAATTCAGGTGCAGTCGTTAGCGGCTTATAAACTTCGCCTTCGTAAGGTATCCAAACATAGCCTGAGCTAAAGGGTCGAAAGAAGGAAGAAGCTCCAAGCGATCGCCACATCGTCTCTGCTAAGACTAATCCTGGAAAACTGGGAATAGGCAACTCCGCGCTCAATTCACTGTAAGTCCTAAATTCATCCACTTCTACGCCAGCCAAAGCATAACGAAAGGGAGGTGCAGACTGCAACCGCTGATAGAGTAAGATACCTAGTTCCGTCATCTGGTAAGCAATGTTGGGTGCATCAATTCCAACTTCATTAGTGTCATCTGGACAAACCCGACACCACCAATTTTCCTCAAGATCTTGAAAAATTGCGGTATGACATTGGGCTTGAGAGCCGCTTGAAAGCACCCAGGAAAGACCGTTAAAATGCTGTGCGAATTGCTCAGCCATAACCTTTTCTGCACCACACTCAGCCGATAAACTAAAGGCCCAAGCCATTTCAATCCACCCTTTCCCAGTCATTTTGTGTATTTGCCAATGCAGTCTCGTACTTTTCTAAAAGCATCGTGACCCTTGGCATAATGCTAACGTGAGTTGCACTGTCTTGAACTGCTTCAAGATCGTCGCTGATTTTGCTGGCCTCAATCTGCCACAAGGGATCTTTTCCCATTCCTCCAAAGGTGGTGGGTCTACGAAAGGCGGGTAAACTTTCAATCGAGAGTGATGTGGACATCCCCTTGGTGCTTCTGATGGCTACAAGTACTAAGACACCTGTGGATTTGCGATCGGCTTCGAGTCTCAAATACCCTTGGTCTTCCAACCAACCTCTGGGTATTTCTTGAACATCAATGTCAATACCAATCCTGACGACTAAGAGGCGGGCACTGCGCCCCACTTTTGGTTTACCATTTGCCTCTGCCATGCCTCGATAGTAAAGTTTGGTCATGCAACAAGGATAAACCACTCAATTTTAAGAGCATAGATCCAAAATTCCCCGTTGGGGCGACTTATGTTTATTTTTATCCTTAATTTCTGAAAAAATCTCAGTAATACTGCTTCAAATGCAACCGTAACCCAATCCAATCTATATCTTTGAGATTCGTTAAGCCAAGGCCGATACAAAATAGCTTGTCTACCCAAGCATTAAACGCTGTTCCATAATTTGTTGAAGTCGTTCGACAGGAGTGTGTTGAAAATAATGATGGAGAAAATGGTCCTCATCGATCGCATTCATAAATCGCTCGATCGCTCGAGCTGCGGAAGGTGATTCTCGTTCTGTCAAAGATCTGGTTTGTTCCCGAACGATCGCAACATCCTTATTCAGGTCAAGCTCAAATCCTACAGCTCTTAGAGCTTCAAATCCTAACAAAAGCGATCGCTCCGTCAAATTCAGATGAGATCGCACCTGAGCTAGGGCTAAAGATTGCTGCGTCCGCGCCGCGTATTTAGCCATCCCCGCTAGTTGTTGCCAGATCGAAACCGCCGTGGGAGGTTCCAGAGTGGGGTAAGCCAGCGCGAGCTTTTTGCGATCGCTTTTTGCCCGTTGAACCCAAGCCGTAAGATCGTCCCAATGGGTCGGACAAGCTTCTATACAAAGAACGTCAGGAGCGGGAGAGTTGGGGAGCTGCGATCGCTCTGCACCCAGCGTCCGCCAATCCAGCAACCAAGGTTCGTTGGACTGATAGGTTTGATGGGAAATCCCTAATAATTCCGTCGCCCGTACCGCAATCAGCCGAGCGTGGTATGCAGAAGTTTGATATAGTTTCCCGTACTCTAGTTCTACAACTACATCGCAAGGCCCGTCAGGAAGTTCATCCGCATCGTGCCCCCACCATACCCCAGCAAAGCGTTCTGGAGAACTATCGTCTCGCAACTGAAATTGGGTCTTCTTAAACTGCAACTTCTGATTTGCAAAACTTTGATACCGAGAGCCCCGCCGTCGCTCTAGCCAACAATTCCGCAGTAGTAGCTTGGGAGCAGGGTTGCCCATCCCATAGGGTTCGAGCTGCTGAAGGGCTCGAAACAACGATGCCCCACTCTCCACTGCTAGATCTGCCACGCGAATCTCTAGATCGACCTCAAGCGCTGGCATTGTCCATTGTCCCAACTGCTGGCGAAAAGATTGGTTAATGGAAGCAATAAACATCGGTAGATTCTCTACGGGTAAACTTAGCCCTGCGGCAAAAGGATGTCCGCCAAACCGATGGAGTAAGTGAGCTTGCTGCTGAAGCAAATCGTAAAGATCGATTCCCTTCACGGAACGGGCCGACCCTCTAAGCAAGTGTTGTTCCTCAGTGTCAGTAGAACGGGCCTCGCTCAAAAGAATAGTAGGACGTCCGTAGGTTTGAGCGAGTTGACTGGCAACTAACCCCAAAACACCCACGGGCCATTGGGCATCACTGAGCACAATGACTGCCGTAGCATCCACATCCGAACGCGCAAGCTGAGCTTCTGCCTCGCGCTGAACTCGTTGCTGTACTTCCTTGCGGCAAAGATTAGTCCATTCCGCAGATTCAGCTAGGACTGCGGCCCGTTCTGGATCGCGGGTCGTCAACAGCTCAACCCCTTCGCGAGCGTCTCCTTGAATCCGGCTGATGGCATTGATACGCGGTCCCAATCCAAAAGCAATATCCGTAGGGCGATCGCCCGTTTCGCCGACACAATTCCAGCATTTTAGCCACACCGGGCCGGGTAGGAGCATCTAATTGTGTTTTCAACCTGGCCAATCCCCGTTGTGCCAAATAGCGACAGTCTCCCGTCAGCTTGACCAAATCCGCAATCAGCCCAATGGCTACTAAATCCAATAAATTTTCTAAGGGTTCTTGAGGGATATCGGGCAAAGATTCATACAGAGCTTCGACCAATTTGTAAGCGACCGCCACGCCAGAAAGGTTTGCTAAGGGATGGTCTTGAGAAAAAGTACGCGGATTCAGGAATGCTGCAACGACTGGGCGATCGCTGGGCAAGGTATGGTGATCCGTGATGATAATGTCTATCCCTAATTTTTGCGCGTAGTCAATTTCAATCTCATTGGAGCTACCCGTATCGCAGGTGACAATGAGTTGGCAACCTTGAGCGGAGATCGCATCTATTCCCGAGATCGACAATCCGTGGGACTCTTTCAGGCGATTGGGAAGGGTGAAGTGTAGCGTTTGGCCGCGCTCAAAAAACTGACCCAACCCTTCCCATAACACTGCCGTTGCCGTAATGCCATCCGCATCAAAATCACCCCAGATGAAGACCGTTTCTTGGCGATCGCGAGCTTGTTGCAACCGCGCTACAGCTTTTTCCATTTCCCCACCGAACGCCCAAGGCGAGGTAGGTTGATATTGAGTGGCGTCCAAAAAAGCTAAAACAGACTGCGGATCTTGAAGACCTCGCTGCCAGAGCAATTGAGCTGCAAAGGAATTGGAAGGAGTCGGCGATCGCTTTTGTAACAGGTCCAATAACCAGTCGGAAGGTGTAGGTTGAGATTTGAGCTGCCAATCCGCGGCGGGAGGGTACATAAGGTCGTTGAACGAGAACCTGCCTCTAGCGTAGCGCTATTAGAGCGTCTGGGGCACTGGAACCTTTACCTTGGCCCGATACAACAATTTATCTCCTTGACGGTACCCGATATGACTAATCTGAACTGACTCATTGCCCTCTGGCGGGACTGTTTCCCCCGCCCATTGATGGATCTGCGGTGTGTAGGGTACGACCTGACCCACGCTGCCAATGGGTTCAATTTGCCAGTTTTGGAGCAGTTGTGCGAGGGGGTTTAGCAGTGGCAATAATCTAACGGCAGGGGCGGTAGGATTTTTCTGGGCCGCATTGGCTGCTGTGGGCCATTGCAACAACAAAGGCTCCAAGATATTCAGAGTTTCAGTTTGGAATTCTTGCAAAAGCTGCGATCGCAGTCCAGCCAGCTCGTCCTTGAGGCGTTGGTATTCTGATTGAATGGCTTCTGGATTCGGGACTCTAGTTTCAGCCTCTAGTTGCAATAATTCTGAGAGCGAGATTTTCAGAGCATTTGCCAATTTCAGAGCACGATCGACCGATAATTGATGCGTGTCCCCACAGCGTAGTTTTTCAATTTGCCGTCGGGAAACGCCACTGAGTTGAGAGAGCGATCGCAAACTGGAAATGCCCACAGCTTTCATCCAAGCCTTTAGCTGGTCAGAATTGCTTGACAAACTATTGTCAACCGATGTTCTTTGAGTGGAATACGATTTCATAAAATTATTTTTGTTAAATGAAAGGCTCCATTTCAAACAGACAGAGTATTGAAATTTTAGCTCTTTGATAAAAAGACTCTTCTAAGAAGAGCAGGAAAACAGGTTTAATAACATTGAAAACGAACCATATTTAAAGGCTGTAATTCCAAGATTTCGTGTAGTTTTCTGGCAAGAAACATTTTGGCTTTAAGTTTGTTTGATAAAGCAACCTTTTTTGCTTGAGGTCTAACCGAATACCCCACTCGTGATATTTCATTTATTGCGGTTTTTAAGATTTCGAAATATGGAGTATAAATATTTTTTATTAATGGATTTGGCAATGGATAATTTCCTAAATGAAGATAGTTTTTATCTAGAATACGCAGACCGTGAAAATGATAAAATTTCCCCGAACTGTAAGGAAATCTTGTCGCGTTCCACGGGGCAAGCGTCCATTCCTGACGTTGCAGAATATGAACTAAATCTGAAAATCTATCCGGCCAGTCATCCAAATATTTTTGATCGCCAAACTTACCATTTTCTAGGCGATCAAAACACCATTCAACACACTTTTCTTCCCACCAAGCTCTAACAGGTTCACTTCTGTGACGAATAAAACTCATAAACTGTACACAAAATTGCCCGTGACTCCCCGATCTATCGTGTTCAGGAGCATAGCCATGGTCGGTCATCAAAATTGCCTTACATGATGTTTCAAACTCTTGAAAAATAGGGTTTATATCCTTAAGAAAGTAAAGATCTGCATCAAGATAGGTCACTCGTTGTATGGATGGGTCCCTCTCAAATACAATCTTAGGTGTCAATGGGGTGAGCGTCCAGCAATATTCACCCATTGTTCGTGCTGATTTTACTGCAAGTAATTTAGGAGTCTCGATTTCGGATAGTGCTATGGTTTTAATATTGGGTTTATTAAGCTTTTCAAGTACAAATTTCGCTTCATCATCCATGCAAAGTACCCAAAGAGTATACGAACCTGCATAACGCTCTAAGGAGCTATGTAAAGACAGTCCTTGGGGTAAAAACAAGCTATCAAAGAGCGTTATATAGTGTTCCATAAAGATTTTAAGTAAATTATTTAAAGGAATTAATTACATCAATAACCTGGGATAGATCGTGATTGCTCATTTGGGGATGGCAAGGTATAGACAAGCAAGTATTAGCATGATATTCACTATTGATTAAACCGTGTGGATCGCGGGCTAGGCTTCTACAAATTTCCTGTTGATGGATTGGTATAGGGTAGTGTATTAGTGATTGAATATTATTTGCTTGTAGATGAGCTTGTAGTTCGTTGCGGTGTTCGCAAACGATAGGGAAAAGATGATAAACATGGGAAGATTTTTCTTGAGGCAAAGCTAAAAGTCGCACTTTGGGGTGGCATAAACCTGTATGGTAAGCGGAGGCAATTTCCCGTCTCCTTCGGGTAAACTCCGGTAACCACTTCAACCGTTCAATGAGTAATGCTGCTTGTAACTCATCCAAACGGCTGTTCATGCCCAGTTCCGAGTGATGGTACCTTTGGCTTTGACCGTAATTACGCAAACATACTACTTTTCGAGCTAGGGTTTCATCGTTAGTGACCACCATCCCCCCATCACCGATCGCACCTAAATTTTTGGTGGGGTAAAAGCTATAAGTCCCCACTCGACTAAAGGTGCCAGCATACTGTCCCTGCCACTGAGCAAGATGAGCTTGAGCGCAATCTTCAATTAAGGCAATATCATTTGAGTTACAAAAATCGAGCCACTCTTGCATACAACGCACTTGACCGTAGAGATGGACTAACAATACAGCCTTGGTGCGCGGTGACAGACAGCGTCGAACGCTCTGAATGGAAAGGAGAGCTGTGTCGGGTTCAATGTCTGCTAAGACAGGTGTTGCTCCAGCCCGAATAATTGCTAAGACGGTGGCAAAAGCTGTCATAGGGGTGGTAATAACTTCATCGCTAGGACCAATATTAAGAGCCCGTAGTGCTATTTCAATGGCATCTAGACCACTACCAACTCCTAACCCATAAGCAACTCTGCAAGTTTGTGCCCAGATCTGCTCGAATTTCTGCAACTCTTCTCCTAAGACATAATGGCCTGAGTTAAAGACTCTCTGGGTCGCAAGCATCATTGCTTCACGAATCTCAATTGGCTCGGACTGGAAATCATTCATCAATATCATGTGGTTATATCCAGATAGTGATATAAATGCTTGTTATAGAAAGAAAGAGTTGTTTTCAACCCTTCATGAAGACCCACTCTGGGTGACCAGTTTAAGTCATGTTGGATCGACGAAAAATCACTATAGTAGTCGCCAATATCGATCGCTTTTCGTTCGGGGGGAAAGGGGATTAGCTTGAAGGAACCACCGTACCCCAGATTCACTATCATTTCTGCTAGATCCTTGAGATTGATTACTTCCAAACTACCCAAGTTATAGACATTGCCATTGACTCGATCATTGATGCCTGCTAGAAGCAGAGCATCAACGCAATCATCGATATAGTTAAAATCGCGAAATTGTTGTCCGTCACCGAAAACTTCGATTGGCTTTTCTTCCAAGATTTGACGAATCCAAATTCCCAAGAAAGTCTGGCGGGCATCCTTGACTCGCATACCAGGTCCATAAGTATTGGTTAATCGCAGCGCACAGGCTCGGATGCCATAGACATTATTATATAGAAGGTGATACCACTCTCCTGCCAACTTGTTGATTCCATTGACATCCACAGGACGAATAGGATGCTTCTCATCTACCGGAAGATAGCTAGGCTTACCATAGAGTTGTCGCGTACTAGCAAATACTATTTTCACTTCAGGGTTATGCTGACGACATGCTTCTAAAATCGAGAGCTGTGCTTTCGTATTGATATCTAAATCAGTTTGAGGATCGATCATAGAGTCTAGATGACTAGTCTGACCTGCTAAATTAAACAAAAAATCTTTCCCCTTTATAGGTAAGCCATTGCAAAGGGGTCACGAACATCGC
>JAAURS010000073.1 GCA_012032135.1 Acaryochloridaceae cyanobacterium RU_4_10
TATTCCCCAATTCCTCACTTAGATGACAGTTTTTTCTTAAACTAATTTCTCTGATGAATCTGTTGCAACCGTATTGTACCTTCCTGTTCTATGCCAGAGTTATTATTTTCCTCTGGCCAGAGTGATTAAAGAGGGTTATGCTGAAGCCAAGGCTGAAACTCATCCCAAAAAGATTCCTCAGCCTCAGCTAATTCAATGTTCTGCTCGCTGCAAGCCAACTCGTAACCCGCTAAAAACATAAACAAATCGCTCATCGAAGGCCGTCCCAAATACATGCCGGGACTTTTCTGAATTTTTTCTAAAACCTCAAACAAGCCGCTCATCTTAAACTCCCTTGAGTGCTGCCCTATAAAGAATCCAGCCCATCCACTGCATAAGGCGTAGTGAACTATAGATGGCTATATATGACTTTAATTGGACAACCGAGCAATTGCTCGAAATTTGACTTTTGTTCCAAGCTTAGCTCTCCCACGTTGGGGTTTTCGGCTTCGAGTGCAAACGTGGCAAAGCCCCGATCGAAGTCATAGTAAAGTTGATGAAGGGAGTAAGATTCACCACAGCAGGTAAGCTGGCGAGGAGTGAGGGTTTGAGTTTTACGATCTACATCATAATCTTCTCCAGTCCACGCATCCCACCATTCCTCATCTAGAAACTCATCACAAGAGGGGCATAGGATGCCTGCTAAGTTGCAGCCGCAGTCGTGTAACTCAACACCTTCATGAATAATTACCTCTACACAATCAGGGTCAGCAACAATTTGGCTAAAATACTCAGCCGCTTGCTGCTGTGCTTGGACCGTAGGGACAAACCAAGGATCTTGAGGAATAACAGTAACCCAATGATCGGACATGCGTTAGAAATGATTGCTATCTCGAAGGCTTAGCATATTTTGGATTTCTAGCTCCAGTTGTGGCTTGCCGGAGATGATTCTTTTTCCGTCATCCCCAAGGCGATATTGAGGACTGACAGGCTAACGGCCAATACTGTTCAGATAAGAAGCAAAGACATTGCACCCGCCCCCGTTCGGCTACGCTCACGGCCACGCCTAAATCCTCCAAATTGGGAGACTTTGAGTTCAGAACCCCCCAATTTGGGGGGCTGGGGGGCCAAGTGCAATGATGGCTAGACCTTAACCGGACAGTATTGGGCTAACGGCTAGCGATCGCAACAACAAAAAGAGGCGAAAGAAAAAACTCTTCCACCTCTTCTTAATTGCAAATTGGAACTAGTTTAAAGCCACAAAACCTTAGTAGCTGCGTGCAAAACTGCCGCCGCCACCGCTTCTGTTGCCGCCAGAGAAAGAACGGTTACCGCCACCGCTATTTTCGCGGGGCTTCGCCTTATTGACCTTCAAAGTCCGACCCATCCACTCAGCACCATCCAGCGCTTCGATCGCAGCCGTTTCTTCCGCTTCAGCACTCATTTCCACAAACGCAAACCCACGGGGACGTCCAGTTTCGCGATCGGTCGGAAGCTGAACCCGTTGAATAGAACCATATTCTGCAAAAACAGAAGTCAAGTCCTCTTTTGTAACCTCATAGGAAAGGTTACCGACATAAATAGACATAAATCACATCCAAAATCTAGAAAGTGTAGAGGTTGGGATTTCGGAGCAAAGCCTAAGCCTGAACATTAAAACTGGGAAAAACCTGTCAATGCTGAAAACAAACGCTGCAACCGATACTTAATTCTCGATCTTCACTATAACTTAATTCCTTCGTTTGAGGCCGCACGAATAGGGCCTGGACCAAGGATGTTGCAATCGTTTACATAGACGTCCTCAGCCCAAACTTCTTTCAGAAAGCTTTACCCCTAGAGCCCTTCCGTTTCTCTACGGAACTCTTCAACCTCAGCAGTATAGCCAATGGGTAAAACACGCTCGACGTTTTGATGGGGGCGGGGAATAATGACCCAGGTTTCCAGCGTTCCGCCGTAAACCTTCTCCACCACATCCACACCTGCTTCCATCGCGCGTTTCACTTCAGATACATCACCGCGAATATTTACCGTAAACCGAGCACTTCCGGCCCGAATGTAATTCACTAACGTAACGCGTCCCGCCTTGAGCATTGCATCTGCTGCGGCCAAAACAGCCGGAAATCCTTTTGTCTCAATAGATCCAACTGCCTGCTGAGAAGCCATAGGGTTTGAAGTCATTTTGAAGAGTTTCTCCTGAAAAAATAATCAGTCTGTAAGGTTTGCAATGCTTCAACGGCAAAAATTAGAGGTTGAATCGGAAATCCTCAACAGCCTCCGTAAAGCGAATGTCCATCACGCTTTCCACATTGTCGGGTGGATTGCGCACGATGTAATGGCTAGAAATAACGCCACCAGGAGTTTCTTCTCCCGCCTTGACGCCCGCCGCAACAGCGATTTCCACCTCAGATACCTTTCCTCTCACGGCTACTAAAAACTCTGCTCGCTCAGCAAGGCCATAGTAGACCAGGGTTACAGCACCTGCTTTGACCATTGCATCAGCAGCAGCTAATACCGGAGGAAACCCAATGGTCTGAATGACTCCAACGGCTTGGGGCATAAACCTTCCGTTTCAAATGTGCATCGCCAATTATAGCCCTATTGGGGTACAGGTAAGGAAAATCTGACCGGAGCGTTAGGGGAATGGGAAGGCTTTTGTTAAACTGGATACAGCAAAAGTACCTACTCAATTTTTGCGATCGCCGTCCTTCAGGAAACACAGAAAAGCCATGACATCAACCAAACCCATAGTGATTTCGCCTTCCATATTGTCAGCCAACTTCAGTCGTCTCGGCGAAGATGTCCGTGCGGTGGACGAGGCAGGTGCCGATTGGATTCATGTGGATGTAATGGACGGACGATTTGTCCCCAATATTACGATCGGTCCGTTGATTGTTGAAGCACTCCGTCCCGTCACCCAAAAGCCCTTGGACGTGCATTTAATGATCGTTGAGCCAGAACGCTACGTCGCAGATTTTGCCAAAGCGGGCGCAGATATTATCTCCGTGCACGCAGAAGCCAGCGCAACCATTCACTTGCATCGGACCCTAGGGCAAATTAAAGAACTGGGCAAAATGGCGGGTGTGGTGCTGAACCCCGGCAGTTCCCTAGAGCAAATTGAGTATGTTCTAGAATTATGCGACCTTGTTCTCATCATGAGCGTTAACCCTGGCTTTGGCGGCCAAAGCTTTATTCCTGAAGTAGTACCCAAAATCCGCAAGCTGCGTCAAATGTGCGACGAGCGCGGCTTGGACCCCTGGATTGAAGTCGATGGTGGACTTAAGGGTGCCAATGCTTGGCAGGTCATTGAAGCAGGCGCTAATGCGATCGTGGCGGGGTCTGCGGTGTTCAACACATCAGACTATGCAGAAGCCATCCGTTCCATTCGTGCTAGCAAACGTCCCGAGCCTGAATTGGCCAGAGTCTAAGTTCGGTCTTTCGGATCTTAAAAGCCAGCCATTGAGAAACGGCTGGCTTTTACATGGGGTTGCTTCGATGGTTGTAGCTAGAAGATCCCACAATCATCGAACCCACGCCAGAGTCCGTAAAGATTTCCAAGAGCAACGCATGAGGCACCCGACCATCAATGATATGGGCTGCTCTAACCCCTTGGGCCAGCGATCGCACGCAACAGGTTACCTTGGGAATCATTCCCCCAGAAACGACTCCAGACTGAATCAATTCTCGCGCCTGAGTAATATCCAATTGATGAATAATCGTGGACGGATCGTGATAGTCCTTCAGGATACCCGCAGTATCCGTCAATAGAATCAACTTTTCAGCGCCCAGCGCCGCCGCAATTTCTCCCGCCACCGTATCCGCGTTGATATTATAGGCTTGCCCCGTCTCATCCGTTGCCACGCTAGACACAATTGGGATATAGCCATTTTCTACTAGGCTTGAAAGAAGACTGGGATTGATGCTGGCAACCTCGCCCACAAAGCCCATCTCCGCCGCACCTTGAGGGCGTGCCGTAATTAAATTTGCATCCTTGCCGCAAATTCCCACTGCCGAGCCGCCCGATTGATTGATGAGAGAAGCCAGCTCTTTGTTGACCCTCCCCACCAAAACCATCTCCACTACATCCATCGTGTCGGCATCGGTGACGCGCAACCCGTTGAGGAACTTAGCTTCAATGCCCATCTTACCGAGCCAAGTGTTGATTTCTGGCCCCCCACCGTGGACTACCACCGGACGAATCCCCACACAGGCCATAAAGACAATATCGCTAATGACCTGAGCCTTCAGGGCGTTATCCGTCATGGCCGCGCCACCATATTTCACAACAATGGTTTTGCCTGCAAAAGATTGAATATAGGGCAGGGCTTCGCTGAGCACTCGGACGCGATCGTTGCTATCAAACATAGGGAAATAGAGAGTATATATCGTTAAAAAATAGCACTAGCCGCAGCATTTTTAGCATTTTCCAGCTTGGTCAGAATAGAAGGTTTTATCCGTTCAAACTCAGACTTTAAGATCTGTTTGCTAGCTGTAGGATTGGCCGTTGAGACCGCTTTTTGAGACATTGCCAACCAATCTTGAAAAAGCTGACGCTGATAAGGAGAAATAATCAGGGTCTTAACGTTTGCAGGTTCTTCAACATCTTCTGATGCAAAAAACAGCAAGAGGTAATAGCCTTTCACACTGAGCAGTTGTACCATATTCCGGCTTTGCGGAAGTTTTAGATCTAAATAACAAGGCAACCATCGGGCTCCCCATTGTGCGTCGTAGATAGCAGTAATCCAGAGGAGCATCGGGTGGGGTGCCATCAGACAAAGAAAATGATTGTATCGGGCGCTCAGCAATCGCTGTTGGATTTCACTCCGCGACAGCATCACCCACAGTCCCAGGGCTTCTTCATCTTCAGACGCTAAAACCCGTGGAAAAACAATTTCCGCAATGGGTTTGTCCGCAGGCCAAGGAACAGTCCATCCCGCTTGTTCCACAGACCAAAAGCGCTGTTGAGGCACAGGAATAATGGGAACGTTTGTGGTTTTATGGGGTGGCCTTTGGGGGCTGGGCGCATCAGGGGCGACAAGATCGTCTTTGGCGCTGGGAGAAGGGGTTGTCGTTTTATCGTTATTGCTCGATCGTTCTTTTTTGATATCCTCCAACAACGCGATGATTTCTGTCGTGCTGCTGGGACGAGCATCAGGGGTTTTAGCCATGCAGCCCATAATCAATTCTTCCAGGGCAGAAGGCAATTTAAGCCAAGGTGCAACATCAACAAAGCGTTTAGGAGGTTTATCTCGATGGGCTTTATACCAACTCAGTAGAGTATGGGCCTCGGGTTCAATGGGCATTTTGCCCGTTAACACCTCAAACATCGTAATACCAAGGCTGTAGATGTCAGATCGAGCATCTAAATCCTTTCCTTCAATTTGTTCGGGAGAGCAGTAGGCTAATGTCCCCATAAAGGAACGGGTCTGGCTGCTATCAACCTGATCTCTAAAAAGCTTGGCAATACCAAAATCCAAAACTTTGGCCACCTCCCCCAACCCTGGGTCGGAGATGACAAATACATTACTGGGCTTTACATCTCGATGCACAATTTTGCAGATTTTGCCATCGATTTTAATGCCTTCATGGGCGCACTGAAGCCCCAAAGACATGTGACGTGCCAGTCTGAGAAACCGTTCAATAGACAGGGGAGCTGGCAAAATTAAGTCGCTTAAATTTTTGCCTTCCATGTATTCCATGACATAGAAGGGCGATTCATTCCGATGAACCCCGTAATCCAAAACACGCACAATATGAATGCTGCGCTGGCCCAATTGAGCGCCAGTCCGAGCTTCGTCCGCAAAACGTTGCTTCATCTGCGAATTGAGCAAGGTTTGTGATAAAAACTTGACGGCCACCGTCACCCCCCCTAGGAGCTGATCTTCAGCCCGATAGACTTTGCCCATCGAGCCTTGACCTATCAACTCAATCAGTCGATATCGATTGATGAGGGTTTGCCCAAGGTTTGGGTCATGGTGTTCATCCATGCAAAACAAGTTCCTTATGTCGCCGAAAAAGCATTAAAGAGACCGTGCAGCTCGCTTTCAACTCAGAATTGACTCGATCTTAACCTTTAACGATTCAGTTTCTGAAGCTCTTCAGACCATCAGGAGATGCCTAAAATATAGGACTGGCTTACAACAGGCCGGACTGAATCTCTTTGATAAACCTAATATGCCCAGAATACTCAACATCTTGACTAGGGGAGTGCTGAGAGAATTGAAGGGAATAAAGCAAATAAATTTATACCTTTGAGATGCACTCATTGCATATTTTTTAGTAAATTCACTGAAAACATTGTAGGGCTATAGTTTCTGACTTATTTGTCCCTTTTGTAAGCAGGTACCCTTTGTATCGCTTAGAACTTTTTCCATAACTCTTGCTTGGCAAGCCTGTGAATCATTGACTTACTTTATATCCCTTACGATGACTCTGAACCACCGCGTATGAAGTTCCAGGACATTTATCGCTTTTTTCAAGATCCCCCCCCTATCTATCTGGGGAAAGAAGTAGCTGTATGTTATGTGTTGGCAATTTTGCTGGAAAAGGAAGAATCTTATGGCACAGCGCTGATCGGTCATCTTGAAACGGAGCATCCGCTCTATCGGCTGTCGGATACCGTTTTATACAGCGCTTTAAAGTTTCTAGAGGATGAAGGGATTCTAAATGGATACTGGCAAAAAGTGGATGGGAGAGGGCGTCCTCGACGGATGTACCAGATTAAAGAGGGTAAGTCTCATATTGCCCAGCAAATAGCCCGCCTTTGGCATCAATATCTCAAACAAGGTCATCAGGGCAATGCTGTTCCCCCGCGGCGGTCTTCTAGGTAGTTTGTTTTGGTGTGGGAAAATTATGCGCTAAGCTCATTCAGCTTTGAGCGCACAGTTTGAATATCTTGCCACATCAGCCACTTGGGGCTGCCGGATTCGCGGGAGGGGTTTCTGAGGAGGTAAGCCGGGTGGAAAATTGGCATACATAAATATCCTTGCCATTCCATCCATTGACCTCGAATTTTAGTAATCCCTCGTTTATCTCCTGTTAATGCGCGGACAGCAGTTGCTCCAGTAAGCAAAATAATTTTGGGATTGACAAGGCGAATTTGCTCGAGGAGGTAGGGTTTGCAAGTGTCGGCTTCTTCTGGGGTTGGGGTGCGATTGCCAGGGGGCCGACATTTAACGACGTTACAAATGTAAACGTCTTTTTCTGAGCTGAGTTGGACGGATTCTAGAATTTTTCAAGGAGTTGACCTGCTTTGCCCACAAAGGGGAGACCCGTTTCATCTTCGTTTTGACCGGGACCTTCGCCAACGATCGCAATAGGGGCTTGGGGGTTTCCGCGTCCAATCACGGCGTTGGTCCGATATTGTCCCAGTTCGCAGCGATGGCAGGTGGAGCAATGAGGCACCATCTCTTCAATGGAGTGATAGGTGCCGACTGGGATGGGAATTTGAGCGCTAGTGGGAATGAGGGATGGGTCAAAGTCGCTGGATACTCGATCTACTGATGGTTCTGCCCAGTTGAATAGGTTGATTTGTTCGTCTTGGGACATGGACTTTACCTGAACGTTCGGTCAATTACGACGCTTGAGCGGAGGGGACATTTTTACTGTAGGCGATCGCCGCTCACCTAGCGTCCACCCTTTAGCGCATCTCGCTGGGGATGGCTTGCTGTAGGCGGGGCAGTAACGCTTCCACATAATGGGGCCATCCAATCACAATGGATTGATGGTGAGCTAAGGTAGCTGGATTGAGGACATCCAAAGAAAATTCTAGAGGGTTGCCATCAAGGTCGCAGCAAATCAGTCCTGCTCTTTTTGCCAAAGCAAGCGGGCCGACGGTGTCCCATAATTTAACCCGTCCGTTGAAATAGAGATAAAGTCCCGCGCGGCCCTGAATAACTTCAAGAACTTTGAGGCCAAAACTGCCCAGCGTGTAAAACTGGACCTCAGGAAGGAGGCTTTCAACGGCTGCTCCATACTGTTGCCGATCGCGATCGCCCAGGAGCACCGGACAATAGGTGTGGGACGGGCCGGAAGGTTTAGATGCGAGCAGGGGCTGACTCGGTTCGAGTCCTCGAGCAGTAAATAATCCCCAATTGGTCCGCCGTAAAATAATTGGTTGGATTCGGGACGCAAAATCCACCCTGCGATCGGTTGGGATTGTTCGAGGAGGCCCACCATGATGGCATAATCTGGGCGTCCGTTAATAAAATCTTCGGTACCATCCAGGGGGTCAATCAGCCATAGCCTTGAAAATCCTTGCTGCATGGCTTGGATGGATTGAGCATTTTCTTCTGTGATAATGCCATCATTGGGAAACCAGGTTTTAAACTGGGCTGCTAGACGTTGATCTAAAGCTCGGTCTACTGTAGTCACAAAGTCTTCTGGACCTTTCTCTTCAATGGCGAACGGTTGGCGTGCTTGCGCGCGAGCCCATTGACCGGCTTCAACCAGTGCCGTTTGGATAGGGTGTAGGGGTAAGTCTAAAAACTCTTCCATGAAGTCACGAGAAATGGAATGTGAGGGTGGTCCCCCTTAGGGGGAACGCATAGATTTATTTCAGGTCTAGCAGACCGTTTTCCTTCAATTTGGGGTTAAATCGTAAGGCTTCTTTGACCCCTCGTTCGGTCAAAATTTTGAGAATATTTTCTTCAATACGCCGTGCCGCTTGTTTTAAGACCTTGAGATGTTGTCGCTCGTCTAGTTGCGGGTCAATATATTGTGCGGATTCTTCAGGCAGCATCTGAGCTTTAACGTCTATGGGTTGTTCCCATTGTTGTGCGGTTTCGCCATTGCCAGGAGGAACTCGATCGTTCTCAGCAATCCAAGCGGCTTTAATGGTTTCCAGGAGGGTGCGGTTGGGTTTGTCAACAGTGGTGACTTTGACCCAAAACAATATTGGGGTTGCCGTACCATATGTTGCTTGAGACTCAAGGAGACATCGCGGGAATAGCCAATGTAGGCCAATTCTTGGGTGGCGGAATAAATGGCATACACTCCAATACATCCTTCAAATTGATGGGGAAGTTGCCCCTCCCCATCAATGTAGGGAAAGGATTCCAGGGTTTTGAGGGAAGGGTATTCAGACTCAGCCATGTCTGTCGGTTGGATTCAACCTCCTTAGTATGCATTACTCTCGGTGCCTAAGGGCAGGAAGATGGTTAAGACTTCGCTCTGGTGGTGTTTGCGAACGGTGAGTTTGCCGCCAAGGGCTTGAAATAAATGCTTGGTGGCGGGCAAGCTCAAACTCAACCCTCCCGTTTCAGGCTGAAACATCAACAGTTGTCCCACAGCTTTGAGCATGGGCGACTCAGCAAGGGGGTCGGTTTCATTGGACTGGGTTTTGAGTTGAAGTTTGAGCTGCGGACCCGCAAGGGCAACGTCTAAATGAATGTGACTGCCTGTAGGTAAGCTATAGCTCAGGTATTCGATCAGCCCAGTTAAGACTTGATCCAAAAGATGGGGATCGCGAATGGCGATCGCAGGTAACAACTCTGGTGATGCAATATCCAGGGTCAGATTCCGACGGGCGGTATGGGTTTGCCAGCGCGAGAGGTTTTCTTCTAGAAGTTCTTGAAGGGAAATAGGGGTTAGGTGATTGGAAAGGGCTTGGCAACCATCGTGGGTCAGTTCCATCGCCCTGAAAATCAAGCCAAACCGATCGATCTGCCCGCTACATTCGCGTTGGATGGCCTCAATGCGCTTTGTAACCTCAGTGGGTAGGTCGGTGCGCTTCAAGAGCAGCCGCGCTAGGGTTTGAATGGTGGTGAGTGGAGTGCGGACTTCGTGGGACAGGACCTTTAAAAGGTCTACATCTTTAGGCTGGCTTTGGCGATCTTCTTCACGGCGCTCATAGTCTTTCTTCTCCTCTAGCGGAGAATGGGTCGATTTGCCCCTCAAGGTTTTAGCGGGAGAGATCGGGGGGGATTGATTCAGGAGTTCTCGAGCAAATTGGGTGGGGATTCGATAATCCGGGATGATGACCGGAAACTGCTGCCGCCATTTTTGAATGCTGGGGTATTGTCTGTGGGCTGGGCCGTATTCAATTCTGAACTGTAAGGCCATCCAGACCTGTTGAACGATCGCGGGTTCAAAGGAAAACTGAAATTGTTGCAAGCGATCGGCCTCTGCTGGATCGGGGTGCTGTCCTAAAATAGCGACCCAACAAAATTGCGGGGTTTGAATTAAACAAAACTGTTCCTGGATCAAAGGATCCCCCTTAGGAAGGGGAATAACGGGTAGAGAAGCGATAGGAGTGACGGCGGGACTTTCTAGAGCTGGCGGAAGTTGAAACGCAGTGCAAGCTCTATTCTCTGGTGTAAAGATCCAGGTTTTAAGGTGAGCTAAAGTTGCTAGGTCGTTAAAGACGGGCGTAGGTCCACAGAACATGATGCCCTGTTGGTCGCAGACTTCAGCCGCAACCTTGGGATGGCTAAAAACCGAGTCTGGAGCCAGAACGACTTGCTTCACCAATTGAGACATGGCTGCGATCGCTCGATGCCAGGATTGCTGAGCATTGCCCGAGGAACTGCTGGACTCAGACCAAGGTTCTGGCTCGAGGGCTGCAAACACTTGCGTGAGGGTAGGCAAGTGTTCCATGGGGATTTGTGACGTTGGCGTGGCCCTTGTGTTCAAGCAGTCCTACCTTGAGTTGCCCACACATTGAATCGTTATACGTCAGAGAATAGCGGTTTTTGACAGGGGTTAACACCCGTCAAACCGAACCCGTTCAGATCGGATTCCCCAATCCAGCGCGGATCCTTGTTGATTTATGGCCGCACTCTTGTCTAGGATGGGCTGACTGAGCCTTAGACATTACTATTGTCGTGAAATCTTTACCGCCCCGATCTTACGTCTCCCCCTGGGTTTATCCCGTCATTTCCACCACCAATCGCTTATTTTTACGACGGTTTTTCTTTGGTCCCATCCGCGTTCAAGGATTAGAGCATTACCCCACCAAAGGACCAGCGGTACTTGCGATCAAGCATTACAGCCGATGGGATCCATTAGTGATTGCAACTCTAAAACCTAAGGCAGTGCGATTTATGACCAATGCCAACCAGTTTGAAGGGTTCCAGGGATGGTTGATAGAGCGCTTGGGTGCTTTTCCAATCGATCTGGCCCGTCCCCAAAAGTCAAGCATCAAGCAAACGATCGATCTCTTGCATCAAGGTGAGATTTTGGGCATTTTTCCAGAGGGCGGAATTGGAATTGGAATGGAGCGGGAGCGACTGTTGCGATCGCTTAAACCAGGCGTTGCCCGTCTTATTTTGCAAGCAGAAGCCTCTGCCAAAGTTCCGGCTGCCATCCCCATCATTCCCATTGCTCTCCATTATGAGCCCGGAGCCCAGCGTGGAGCGACGGTTTGGATTGACATTGCACCTCCTTTTAATAGCAGTCTCTTTCCAGCAGACTCGGATAAAGAACGCGCCGCCAAAATGACTCAGTATCTGGAAGACGTTTTGCGCGATCGCCTCCAAGCCTTGCGAAACCACTCCCAAGAAGAGAGCGAGTCCTAGGTTGGGACAGAAAGGTTAAGATATACAAACCCGCTGCTTTTTCGTTTGTAATCTCATTGGGATGCGTCCATGTCGGTTTTTTTGGCAATTTCTGTTCTGGCGCTGTTAATTGTAGTGCACGAGCTAGGACATTTTGTGGCAGCTCGTGCCCAAGGCATCTATGTCACGCGATTTTCCATTGGTTTTGGTCCAGTGCTTTGGAAATATCAAGGACCGCAAACCGAGTATGCGCTCCGTGCGTTCCCGTTGGGTGGGTATGTTGCCTTTCCCGATGATGAGCTGGATGAAGAAATTGAGCCCAACGATCCAAATCTCCTCAAAAACCGACCTCTTCTGGATCGGGCGATCGTGATTAGTGCTGGGGTGATTGCTAACCTCGTCTTCGCTTATTTTTTGCTGATGACCCAAATTGCTTGGGTAGGCATCCCTGAGTTACAACCCGCACCTGGTGTTTTGATTATTCAGGTTGCACCAGAAACCAGTTCAGTGGCGGCTCAAGCCGGAATGAAAGCAGGGGATGTCGTGCTCTCTATTGATGGGAAGTCCCTGGACCAACCCAGTAGTGCCACCCAAATCTTTCAAGATGAAATTAAAGCCCATCCCAATCGACCTCTGACCTTTGAGATTCGGCGTAAAGAGCAACTGCTCACTTTAAGCCTCACGCCCAAGGCCGGAGAAGATGGGGTCGCTCGGATTGGCGTGCGTCTGGCCCCCAATGGAACAGAAAGCCATCGCCAAGCAAAATCCCTTGGAGAACTATTGGGATCGGCTGCCCAGCGTTTTGAGCAAATTGTGGTGTTGACCGTCCAAGGGTTTGGTCAGCTTTTGAGCAATTTCAAAGACGCGGCCAATCAGATGTCGGGTCCAGTGGCGATTGTTGCGATCGGGGCAGATATTGCGCGGACGGATCTCAGCCGTCTCTTGCAATTTGCGGCGTTGATTAGCGTTAACTTGGCCATCATTAATATTTTGCCGTTGCCTGCTTTAGATGGCGGTCAGCTTGCCTTGCTACTAGCCGAAGCCGTGCGCGGCAAACCCCTTCCTACTGAAGTTCAGAATGGGTTTATGCAGACTGGACTGTTTTTATTGCTGGGGTTAGGGATGTTTTTGATTGTGCGAGATACCGCCAATTTGGATTGGGTCCAAAAACTGCTGTCACAGTAAAAAAGGTTGAGCTGTGGCCATTACCCGCAAATTGTCTGCCAAAAAACAACGTGCTCTTGAAATTCTGATTCGGTTAAAGCGGCTCTATCCTGATGCCACTTGCAGCCTAGATTATGAAACTCCCGTCCAGCTTTTGGTGGCCACGATTCTCTCGGCACAATGTACGGATGTGCGGGTGAATTTGGTCACGCCAGAACTATTCAGACGCTTTCCTGACGCAGAGGCGATCGCAGCCGCCCCCCCAGAGGAACTGGAAGAATTGGTTCGGACCACGGGGTTTTATCGCAATAAAGCCCGTAACATTCAGGGAGCCTGTCATAAGATCGTGACGGAATTTCAAGGGCAGGTTCCCAAACAAATGGAACAGCTTTTGACGTTACCGGGAGTGGCTCGCAAAACTGCCAATGTGGTCTTAGCCCATGCCTATGGCATCAATGCGGGGGTTACGGTAGACACCCATGTCAAACGTCTGAGTCACCGCCTGGGTCTAACAAAGGAAACCGATCCCGTCAAAGTAGAACGGGATTTGATGAAGCTTTTGCCCCAACCGGATTGGGAAAATTGGTCTATTCGGCTGATCTATCACGGTCGCGCCACCTGTATGGCTCGGAACCCTGCCTGCGATCGTTGTGAATTAGCCGATCTTTGCGCTTCAGCAGGCACCGTCAGTCCTGCTCAATCTAAATCCTGAAAAATTGAATATGGTTTTATGGGCAAAAGATTGGTTACTATAGAAGGTGCTGTCTTCAACCGTTTGCCGTTACTAAAGAAATCCATGGCTAAAAAGAGCATGATTGAGCGTGAAAAGAAGCGACAGGCAATAGTCGCTAAATACGCTCAAAAAAGAGAGACCCTGAAAGAACAATTTGCCAAGGCAGAGTCTCAAGATGAAAAAATGGAAATCCATCGCCTCATTCAGCGCTTGCCCCGTAACAGCGCGCCTTGCCGCGTGCGCAATCGCTGTTGGGTGACCGGACGCTCAAGAGGCTACTACCGGGACTTTGGATTGTCCCGCCACGTCCTGCGGGAAATGGCCCACCAAGGACTATTACCGGGTGTAACCAAGTCAAGCTGGTAACCCCAACACTCACAATCAAAAAAGGATGCGGTATTTGTGCTGCATCCTTTTTTGGGTTGATTAACATTTTGTTATAACTGGGTCATCCTGGGCAGCAAGGCGCGATCCCCAGGAATTTCTGGAGTAACAAATCGCTTACCGCATTGGCGATCGCAAATTCGCTATAAAAACTTTTAGAGAAATCAAAAGACTTCATTTCAATCAAAATAGCCATTAAAAGCGAACCCACATCATTTTCCCCCTCCATGCGCTGCCGACGGTAAACACTGGCAGCTCGAAGGGCAATATCGACATTGATGGGTTCGGGCAGGAATTCTTCATCCAGCCACTGGTTGAGTGCCTGTTGAAGCCATTCAGACTCCCCCACAATATCGGGACTGGGCGGAAGCGTCATCGGTTGAATTGGTTCAATCATTACGCAGCCTCCTGAGCGATGCAGCCTGGAATAGATGCTGCAATTGTCTCACTTATGCCGCTTCACTGCGAGGTCCGTGCTTGTGTGCGTTAGATTGCACTGGAGCAGGTTGACCCTTAGGCGTGTTGGCTTTGAGATGCATCCGACCGTTCTTGATAACCCGCATCATCTCACTGAGTTGTAGCTCGAGATCGCTGAGGGCGCGGTCCGCATATTGGTCAGATTCACGCTGAATCTGATCCCGCTCTTGGTGAGCGTTTTGACGCATGACATCAATATCTTGCTGGGTTTGACGGCGCACCCGCTCAATTTCTGACAAGCTTCGTCGTCGAATTTCTTCAACTTCTTGTTGAACTTGATTGCGGAGTTGTTGTGCCTCCACCTCAATTTGCTGAATGATCGTTTGCTCATCCGCAATTTGAGCCGCTCTTTTCTCGGCTGATTTGACCAGCTCTTGAGCATACTGCTTGGCACGGGCAATAATTTCATCCCGTTGATTTAAAACTTTTTCGGCAGCCCGAATGGTTTCAGGAATACTGCGCTCCACGGCGAGCAACTGGGTGAGGAGTTGCTCCTCATCAATGAAGGTTCGCCCCGTCAACGGCACCTTTAACCCATCTAAAACAATCATTTCTTCTAGTTGCTGTAGCTGTTGCTGTAGCTCTAGACCTTGGGTGTTTTTGGAGGAGTTGCTGGAATATCCGTTTTCGAGTTCAGGTCCATTGGGATGGATGTCGATACTGAAGGAGGAGTCTTGACGTAACATCTCTCTAACTCAACGGCAACGTTTTTTGGGACAAGGTGAGCAATTGGTCCCCCAAATTTAGCAATCTCTTTGACCAAACTACTGCTTAGAAAGCTGTATTCGTTAGAGGTGGCTAAGAAATGGTCTCAATGTGCTCGGAGAGGCTTTCATTTGTATGAGCCATTTGTAACTCATACTCAAAATCTGACAAAACTCGCAGCCCGCGAAGCAGGACTTGAGCTTGACGTCTTTGGGCATAGGTTACCGTTAATGTGTCAAAAGAGTCAATTTCTAGGTTGACTAAATGTTGAGTACATTCACGAATTTGATGTATTCGTTGCTCTGTTGTAAATAAGGAATTCTTATTTGGATTACAGGCAACTGCAACAATTACCTTATCAAAGAGACGAGAGGATCGTTCAATGATATCGAGATGCCCAAGGGTGATTGGATCGAAGCTACCAGGGTAGATGGCAATCATGTTTCAGATAACTTATGCAGGCGATTATAGTCTATTCTCCTGTTGACTACCCGTGGATAGATTTAATTCAACATACCTTATTTTCTAAAAGTTGCAGAAATTTAATGGTTTGGGACGGCTTTGAGTCTTGAGAAAGGATTAAAGATGGTTTTGTACTGTGGCGATCGCAGCTCAAAAATCCACCTAAAAACTAAGACTGCAATGACGTCCCCAACATCCTAATCCAGGATTTCTCAAAATGGGAAGACTCTCCGTATTTTATTTCAAGTGCTTGATTCGGATGCTTCGTTCTGCTCTGGCTTGAGGAGTGGGAAAGCGATCGCATCTCGGATGCTAGGAGAATCTGTGAGCAGCATCACCAGGCGGTCGATGCCGATGCCGCAGCCACAGACTGGCACGAACGGCACAAACCTACGGGTCGCACGCTCGCCCTCGTCCTCGGCACCGGTGTCGGCATGTGCGTTCTCGACGACGGCGCCCCGCTCCGCATCACCGATGGCGGTTCAGGACACATCGGACAGATCGACGTCTCCCTGACGAGCGACGCGCCCATCGGGCCCGACGGCGGACGCGGAGGCCTCGAAGCCTACCTCGGCGTCCGCGCGATCATTTCCCATGGCTCCATCGAACGGGCATTCGAGAAAGACGCTGCACCAACTCTCGCACTCGCCCGGGCCATTCGCATCGCACACGCGATCTACAGACCGAACCAAATCGTCCTGCTCGGGGGCATCGGGATCCGCATCCCCTCACTCGAACCGATCGAAGCGGCCGTCCGGGAGCACCTGACCACGATCGCACACCCACGCTGGCATCTCCTCAGGGGCGACGACGACCACCACGCCGCGCGCGGGGCGGCACGTCTCGTGTGAATTCGTATTATGTTCGGTTCATTTCCGCGGAATCCGCTTGCATACAGATCGCAGTCTTATAGAATCTTACTTGGACCTGCTTTCGGCTCCCCGTGGGGGCACAAGGTCGGGTCGCCTTACATGCGATTCGTTCAAAGACACGAGAACCGG
>JAAURS010000404.1 GCA_012032135.1 Acaryochloridaceae cyanobacterium RU_4_10
AAATCCTGCAAATCCTCGCCAAAGAAAACAGAATCTTGAAGAAGAAGCTGGAGCGATCGGAGGCAGACCGAGCGAGGTCTGAGGAAACTAAGCGCAACAAAGAGTCTTTACTTAAAAGGGTAATTGTTGAATTACAGGAATCTCAAGCCATTCTGGAAAAAAAGAGCAACGATTTAGAACAAGCATTTAACGACTTGACCTTGATGCAAAATAAACTCGTTGAAGCTGAAAAAATGTCTGCCTTGGGAAGTTTGGTGGCGGGTGTGGCCCATGAAATCAATACGCCTGTTGGAACCAGTATTACGCTTGTTTCCATGCTGTCAGATGAAACTGAAACTTTGATGAAATCTATTGTGCAAGGCCAATTGAAACGTTCTGCGTTTAATAGTTACCTTGAAATTGTTCGGGAAAGTACCAGCATTCTTCTTAGTAACCTGAATCGAGCCGGAGAGTTGGTGCAGAGTTTTAAGCAAGTTGCTGTGGACCAACTCAGCCTGGAGCAACGAACCTTTGGGATCAAACAATATCTAGAAGAAGTTATTGTCAGCTTATCTCCCCATCTCAAAAAAACATCTCATGCTTTAACCTTGTCAGGGGATGATACCCTCACCCTTGAGAGTTATCCAGGTGCGTTGGCCCAAATTGTCACGAACTTGGTCACAAATTCTCTGAATCATGCGTTTGAGCCTAATGCCAGGGGTCAATTGCATTTTGACATTGCCAGACAAAACGATCGGGCTGTGATTTGTTATACCGACAATGGCTGTGGCATTGCCCCAGAGAATCTTGGCAAAATCTTTGACCCATTTTTTACAACCGCCCGACACCAAGGCGGAACAGGATTAGGACTGCATATCGTCTATAACTTGGTGACCCAGAAATTAAAAGGTAGTATTCAGGTTCAAAGTCAACCAGGCCAAGGGGTTTTGTTTCAGATTACTTTTCCAATATCTGTGCGTTAGTGCAATTTCAGCGCAGTCACGAGGGAAACCTAATCATATATGGTTTAAATTGAATTCTCTCGATTGAGAGTGGTACCCGTTTTTTTGTCTAAACGCAGTTTAAAATTTTAGAGATGCTTAATGAACCAGGTCCATACTCCACTTAAGCCTAGTAATGAAGATCTTTTCGCATTTGATAACGATGAGATCTTATTGTTTGATGACACTTTAGACTCTCGCGAAGCACCACTTTCAGATGAAGAAGCGAGCACCTGGAAGATTGCGATCGTGGATGACGAGCCGACGGTTCATCGGGCTACGCAACTCGCCTTAAGAAACTTTACATTTGAAGGGAAACCCATAACCTTTTTCTCTGCCTACTCTGGAGAAGAAGGCAAACAACTGATCGCCACAGGACATCCTGACACGGCGGTTATTTTACTGGATGTTGCAATGGAGACCCATGATGCAGGTCTCAAGTTGGTGGAGTATATCCGTGAAGAACTTCACAATCGGACGGTGCGCATTATTTTGCGGACGGGACACCCTGGTGAAGCACCCGAAGAGTCTGTCATCCTCAACTACGATATCAACGATTACAAGCTTAAAGTTGAATTGACCCGCCAAAGGTTGCTGACCTCTGCGATCGCAGCCCTAAGATCCTATAGAGACATTACGACCATTGAGCAGCAAAAAATCGAACTTTCTCAAGCGTTCGAACACCTCCAGCAACTCAAAGATCGGCTTCAAGACCATTCTTACAATCTGGAGCTAGAGGTCTCAAAAAGAACCGCTGCCCTAGAGAACGCCAACAAAGAATTGCATCGAATGGTTTTGCTGGATGGTTTGACTCAAGTTGCCAATCGACGTTGTTTTGATGAGTATTTACAGCAACAATGGACGCTCTTAAGCCGCCTACAGCAACCTTTATCCTTAATTCTGGCGGATGTGGACGAGTTTAAGCGCTACAACGATTGCTATGGCCACTTAGCGGGGGATGATTGTTTGAAGCAGATTGCCCAATCCATTAGCCTCGCACTCAAAAGACCGACGGATTTAGTGGCTCGATATGGGGGTGAAGAATTTGCGATTGTACTTCCTCTCACTCATATTGACGGAGCAAGGCAAGTGGCAGAAACCATCGCCTCAATCATGGCACAGCTCAAAATACTCCACGTCACATCCCCCGTCAGCGATCGCGTTACGTTAAGTCTGGGCATTTCCAGTATGGTGCCACAGGTAGGACTGTCCTTAGAAACGCTGATTGCCACGGCAGACAATGCCTTATATCAAGCCAAACAAGAAGGGCGGAATCGTTACTGTGTTTACGAAGCATCTAAGTTAGAGCTATAGATTGATGGCAAAATAGGGATAAAAACAATCTATGAAAGTCAAGGCTAACCTTTGAGACTGTGACCGATTCTTCTGTACCTCAACTTTTTATTCGCCCAGATGTGTCTCATCCCCATCAAGGATTGATTGACAGCGGTTTCTGGAGTCCGTTAATGTGGATGACCCGTTCTCCATCCTCACTGCCTGCTGGGTATTATTATGGGCTGGTCGGTAAAAAGTTTTGGACCATTGGGAGCGGAATGGACTGTACAATTGTTCTTCCTGATATCCATATTTCTAGCCAACATGCAATTTTGTTAGCAACAGCTCATCGGGAAATTTATTTGAGCGATCTACAAAGTGTAAATGGTTCTTTTGTAAATGGTCAACCAGTTCACCGTCCCGTGCTGTTACAGCATGGAGATCTCTTGCAAATAGGTTCGTTTGAGATAGAGTTTCAAAACTCCAGCAAACTGTCTTCTGAAACATTATCCGAACATCAGAAATTAGTTTTGTTGTTACAATCATCCGCTTTGCAAGGAAAAATATGGCGAGAAATTCTAAATATTTGTGGTATTTTTGTTACGTATAAAAATTTTTCCGATCCCAATCTTCATGAAAATATTGAGACCCTTATTAAGGACTTAAATAAATTTCCCGACTTACTGGTTGCCGATGTTGAAATTCTGAAACCGAATCCTTATGAATTTTGTCGTTGGTGTCGAGATTATTATCCAGGTCTTAAAATAATTTTAATTAGTAATAATAGAACTGAAATTTTTTCGTCTGAGAAGCGCTGGGCTATCCATCAAGGAGCGATTGATTTATTGCCAGGATTTTCTGATGATAGCTTTTTCTCAACTGAGCTGACGGATGTTATTGCCAGAGTTGAGTGCATTTTGCAAGCATTGGATGTTCCTACCTCTACATTGTCTTCCCTGGAGCCCGTGTTGCGATCGCTGATGCAACGCGCCATGCATTGATGCGATCGCGCGTTGCAAACAGCCTTCAGAGCTCATCGTTTTGCTTCCAGCAGACGGGAAAAATAAAACTGTGTTGCGGTAAATTCTTTGCGTCCAATTTGCCAGCCTTGCTCTTTCAGAATTTTGACAATATCTGATTCTTTATGCAGATAAGCGCGAGTAGCTTTACTGGGGCCAGGGAAAAGGTCGCCAATTTTTTTGAGGAGAGTATAGAAGACATTTTGGGGGGCAAAGCTGAGAATCAAGCGATGGGTTGCCAAAGATCC
>JAAURS010000074.1 GCA_012032135.1 Acaryochloridaceae cyanobacterium RU_4_10
GACGATAGAGCAGAGGTATTGTCATGGGTTTGCTTTCGATTTAGGAACTTGAGCATCCCATACAATGCCTCCCTATACTACTGTTGACCTCATAACAAGATGTTCAAGACTTTTCTGCACCACTAAGAACAAAACCTTAGAATTTGAGGCAGATCTTGCAATTACAATTATCACAGTCCAAGAGCTTTTTAATGGTTGGATGGGTCGTCTGAACGACCCTAGCCAATCTAACCAACAGGTTAGTCTTTACGGGAAGCTTTCGAGAGTTGTTGCATATTTACAAGAAGTTAAGGTTTTAGAGCTAGATAAAACGGCTGATTGCTGCTTTCGGCTGCTGTTGACCGAGAATCCAAATTTACGCAAGAAACGTTTGCAAAAAGATATGTGGATTGCTGCTATCGCCCTTTCCCTTAACGCAACCGTCGTCACCCGCAATCGTCGAGATTTTGGGTTGGTTCCAGGACTGAGGATTGAAGACTGGACAATTTAACACGTTTTGACTGAAAAATCTAACCAATGGTCAGTTGCTTTCATAAAGAAGCTGAAGCTACGCTGAAAAGCGTTACAGCTTCAAATATCCAAACACCAAATTAGAGGAACCAAAAACCCAAAAGTCTATTCATATGCATAGATGATACTTTCTAAGATTTTTGGGGCACTATTGACAGAGACCCTATAGATAGGTATAAAAAAGAGTCTCTACTTTCATGACCTTCTTATCCTTGTTCGCAGTGTGCCGCCAGTTTGGTCAATCGCTTAGCGACGATTCTTGAACGTTGAGGAGTCCTCCAATGAAACGAAACCGCTGGCTACCCCTGCTGGGCATTAGTTTGCTGACGCTGAGCTTGACACCACAAATTAGCAAAGCGTTTGATGATAATGGGTCCCAATCCGCGCAAAGTATTTGGCGGATTGGTTCGTTCCCCGTTGAAAGTTTTCAAGGCTATACTTCCGCCTTTGGGTATCGCTCCTCGCCCACGGGTGGATATTCCTCAGAGTTTCATAGCGGACTAGATATTGCCTCGCCAGTAGGCGGTCGGATTCGCGCTTGGTGGACTGGGCGCGTCATTGAAGTGTCAGATAATACGGCCTGCGGTACCTCGGTTCGAGTGCAATCTGGATCTTGGGTCCATGTTTATTGCCATATGATGGGTTCCGTCAGTCGGGACAGTCAAGGTCGCTATGCGAGCGATGGCGAAAGCGGTCTTAAAGTTTATGAAGGTCAACAAATTCAGGCCGGACAAGTCATTGGTCGGGTGGGAATGACGGGTCGCACGACCGGCCCTCACCTGCATTGGACGCTCAAATATGCTGGGAAACTTGTAGACCCCGCCCTTGTCTTGCAGGCGATGTATACGGCTGAACGCCAAACGGGTTATATTTCCAGCCAGCCATAACTCTAATACTTTGCAATTGTGACCATTGACTTGTTTGCTTTCTCACTCTATCTAGATCCCTTGGCGATCGCAGGAGTGAATTTGTGGGCACTTGCGCTGTATCTAAGTCTCGCGGGTTTCCGTCAAAGTGTGACGGATGGATTGGTGCGGTGGTTTGATTTTGCCGAGCGATCGCTCTATCTTTCTCAAGAAGAATTCGAGCAGACTCGTCCTGCCCGTGAGTCTCAGAACTCCTTTTGGGCTTCTGTTTTGGGCATCCTGCCGTTTTTGCTGCTGGGTGGATTGTGTTATTACAGCCTGACGATTGGATTGGGCCAAAGCTGGGCGATCAGTTTTGGGATTATGGGGGTTATGCTCAGCGGTCTGTATGAGCTAGCCCGTCGCAGTCAATTGTAGTCATTCTGCCAAAACTGCTTGGACCAATTCCGTCAATCGGTGGGCTGCTCCAGGTTCTCCCCGAACTCGTTTGAGTTCTGCGCGCATGGTCTCCAGTTCCGTAGTGTTTTCTAGTAAGGCAAGGATGCGATCGCCCAAATCCTCCGGCAGCAAATGACCGACCCACTCTGGAACAATCTCGCGACCCGCCCAAATATTGGGCCATGCGAGTAGTCCTAGTCCTCGCTTTAGTACAAATAGATTGATAAGTTTGGCCAATCCAGTTCCCAGTAACGGTAGATTGGCCAACAACCCTGGAATTCCGTCCCAAGCCCGCATAATATCCAACTGTTGTGTGGGCAAAAGCACGACCATTGGAACCGCCAAAGATGCCAATTCGGCAGTATTGGCCCCCACCGTGGTGATACAAAGTTTGCAATGAGATAGAAGATCGTAGGCGGGTGTTTGAGTCCAGAGCATTACCCGAGCCCCCCCTTCCGTCAAAAAGTAAGGTAGTCCTTGTGAGGGCTGGACCAACTTGGCTTTGCACCCTTGAACGACCTCAAAACACGGATTTGTGGCTGGGTCTGCATAGCGACTGATGGTTTCTAAGGTCAGCGTGGGTGCTACGGGAATGACCATCTGCACTTGAGGTCGTATTGTGTGGAGATGATTTGCGATCGCCAATCCCAGGGGTACACCCAACATCAACTTGGCAGGTTTCGATCCGGGCAACATTCCCAGCAGTTCCGCATCCCCTGGCAGTTGAAGTATCGCTTCAATAGGTTTTGATAGGGGTTCTAACACCTGAGCTTCCGCCATCAAATCCCCCACAACGCAAACTTTAGATTGAAAACGTTTTGGAATTTGAGGCAAAAGACGCCCGTGCATCAATCCGCAACCATCCACCCACGCCAGCCACCGAGCCGTCCATTCCGCATAGGTCACAACCTTGTAGCCTAGGCGCTTGGCAATGGCGATCGCAAAAAATTGATCGCCCCCCAAAAATAAAACCACTCCTTTGGGATGCCAATCCCAGTTCTGAGCTGTTTTTCCCCACAACAAAAACGCCCAGAAATCCTTTGGCCCTTGGACCCGATTCACTTCAGGAAACCCTTGAAGAATGCTTGCTTCTTGACCGCTAGCGTGAGGGTCAGGAGACAAGGCAACCGAAATCCGCATCTGGGTGCAATCTTGCCCAAGCTTCGAACGGAGCGCTTTGACTGCGGGACGGACCCAGCTCATGACCTCCCCAGGACCGTTCGATAAAATCAAAACATCGATAGGTGTCGAGCTAAGGGTCAGATTCATAACATTTATTTAAGAAATCGACACAAGATGTAACAATGGGGATGAGATTGATTCCCCTCACCGCCCACATCCTATGACGGCTTTTCCAGAGGCGACCCTCCTCGTCGATGGCTATAACATTATCGGTGCCTGGACATCCTTATCCATGCGCCGCGATCGCGACGGACTAGAAGCCGCACGAGAGGAGTTAATTGGGGAATTAGCCAGCTATAGTGCTTTTCAAGGCTATCAAACGCGATTGGTGTTTGATGCCCACCAACGTCGGGAGGGCGGTAGCTCTGAAATTATTACTAACACGCTGGAAATTTACTATACCGAGTTTGGTGAAACCGCTGACACTCATATTGAGATCTTCTGCGCTCAGTCGCGAGTTAGACTGCGTTCTGGTCAGCGACTGATTGTTGCCACATCCGATCGGGCACAGCAGCTTACAGTACTGGGGTATGGTGCGGAATGGATGTCTGCACCACAGCTCATTAATGATATTGAATCCGTGGCCATTCGGATCCGGCAAACGCAGAAACAAAAGCGAAAACAAATACCACGCCTATTGGGGCATTCTCTGGACCCCGCTGCCAAAAACAACTTGAAAATGGCGACGCGGTTTTCATTAAAAGCCCACATTCCTTTGTACTCAGCCCTCATCTCTAGGGGCGCATGGCCATGCGCCCCTACAGGGTGTACCGGATTTACTCGTAAATTGCCTATAGATTTCAGCGGTCGCGCTAGGATACTGAAATGCTTTGTTGACGATAGGGGTAGGCTGCTGTGAATTTTCAAGAAGTCATCGCCAAACTGAATCAGTTTTGGGGCGATCGTGGATGTTTGATCGTGCAACCCTACGATACGGAAAAGGGTGCTGGTACCAAAAGTCCCCATACCTTTTTACGTGCGATCGGTCCAGAACCTTGGTCTGTAGCCTACGTTGAGCCTTGCCGCAGACCTGCGGATGGACGCTATGGCGAAAACCCCAACCGCGTGCAGCATTACTACCAATATCAAGTGCTGATCAAGCCCTCCCCAGATGATATTCAAGACGTTTATCTCGATTCCCTGAGAGCCCTTGGAATTCAGCCAGAGGATCACGATGTCCGGTTTGTTGAAGATAACTGGGAAGATGCAGCGGTTGGCGCGTGGGGTGTAGGCTGGGAAGTCTGGTTGGATGGGATGGAAGTGACCCAGTTTACATATTTCCAACAGTGTGGCGGGATTGATTGCCGCCCCGTTTCAATTGAAATTACCTACGGTCTAGAACGCTTGACGATGTATTTGCAGAATGTCGATTCCATCTTTGATATCAAGTGGAACGACGCGCTGACCTATGGAGATGTCCATTTGCAAGGTGAAATTGAAAATTCCGCCTTTAACTTTGAAGCCTCAAATCCAGAAACATTGTTTACCCTGTTCCAACTCTACGAACGAGAAGCAGAACGGCTGATGACTCGATCTCTAGTTTTACCTGCGTTCGACCATGTGCTGAAGTGTTCCCATGCCTTTAACCTGCTAGATGCTAGGGGCGTGATTTCCGTGACCGAGCGGACCCGCTACATTGGCCGGATTCGCAATTTGGCGCGGCAGGTTGCCCAGCTCTATCTCAAACAACGAGAGGCAATGGGGTTCCCGCTCCTCAAGCATTCAGAGAAAAAGCCCTCGCTGGAGCTGACCACAACCCCAAGTTAAAGCGGTTTGAGTTTGCCGATCGCAAAGTCCTATTCTCTCGCGACCATAACCCCGTAAAATAATGGGAGTTTCTGCGCTCGATACTTGCAATGGCCGTCAAAGCGATTACTCTCCTAGGCTCCACTGGCTCAATTGGGACCCAAACCCTGGATATTGTCACTCACCATCCCGATCGGTTTCGGATTGTGGGCTTAGCCGCTGGGCGAAATATTGCACTATTAGCGGAGCAAATTCGACAGTTCAAGCCAGAAATTGTGGCGATCGCAGATGCCACCCAAATGGACGAACTGAGGGCAGCGATTGCAGATGTCACGCCTCAGCCCATCCTCGTCAGCGGCGAAGCGGGTGTTGTTGAGGTAGCAGCCTATGGAGATGCCCAGGCCGTTGTGACAGGGATTGTCGGCTGTGCGGGGTTGTTGCCCACCATTGCCGCCATCAAAGCCGGAAAAGATATTGCCCTTGCCAACAAAGAAACCTTGATTGCAGGTGGTCCCGTCGTGCTTCCCCTTGTAGAAGCCCACGGCGTCAAGCTCCTCCCCGCAGACTCAGAACATTCAGCTATTTTTCAATGTTTGCAGGGCGTACCTGAGGGTGGACTCAGACGCATCATTTTGACCGCCTCCGGTGGGGCCTTCCGGGACTGGCCCGTGGAAAAACTGGCTCAAGTAACCGTCGCCGATGCCCTCAAACACCCCAACTGGTCGATGGGACGCAAAATTACAGTCGATTCAGCCACCCTTATGAACAAGGGATTAGAGGTGATTGAGGCCCATTATTTATTTGGATTGGACTACGACCATATTGATATCGTCATTCACCCTCAAAGTATTATTCACTCTTTGATTGAGGTACAGGATACATCCGTCTTGGCTCAACTCGGCTGGCCCGATATGCGATTGCCGCTCCTCTATGCCTTGTCTTGGCCCGATCGCATTGCCACCAACTGGGAACCGCTCGATCTCGTTAAATCCGGCGATTTGACCTTCCGCAAACCGGATCATGAAAAGTACCCCTGTATGCAGCTTGCCTATGCAGTCGGTCGTGCTGGAGGCTGCATGCCTGCCATCATGAATGCTGCCAACGAACAAGCCGTGGCTCTTTTCTTAGACGAGAAAATTACGTTTTTAGAGATTCCGAAAGTAATTGAGAAAGTCTGCGATCGCTTCCAATCCCAAAACACTTCATCCCCAACTCTAGAAGATATTTTGGCCGCTGATGATTGGGCCAGACGGGCTGTTTTAGAAGCCAGTCAAACCACGACTACCGTTTCGATCGGTGTGTAAGAAGGGATTTGTAAGGCGCTGAATTAACGGTTTTGGCATAGTGGAGTATGTCACGGTATCAACTCATTACTAGGTTACCGTTCGATGCCAAATTTCCCACCATCCCAATTCTCAGGATCCTCGCACCAATCAATGCATCCGGCCTTGAGCGGAACGGATGGTTTTCCTTTGGACTTATCTACCCCAACCATTTTGGTTTGTCCGCTACCCATCTCCGCCCTAGCTCACGAACATTTGTTGCCCGAACTGAGCCATGAGTTAAAGACCCCGCTGACAGGCATTATGGGCCTTTCTCAAGTCATCCAACGTCGAACCAGCACAACCCCCGATCGCGAGCATCAGTATGCCGATCTGATTTATCAAAAGAGCCAACAGCTCTTGGTTGCAGTCAACGATTTGCTGGATCTCACCCAACTCAGCACCCATCAATTTGTTTTGCAACTTCGCCCCATTGAGCTTTCTGCTGTTTTGAACGCTGCCCATCAAACTGCTTTGCGATCGGCTGGATTGGAACTCAGTCCAGCCAAGGAAAACAATCCAGAGGAGGAACCTCCCGAGCATTGGATAATTGCCGACCCCACTCGATTAGAGCAGCTCTTTACCCATCTGTTCGGTTATCTGTTATTACATAGTCCGCTATTACATAGTCCGCCCAATGGTTCTGTTCGGCTAGGAATCCAAGCTAGAGGCGCGTGGATAGCAGTCACGCTGACCCATCCCTCTATCGACTTATCAGAAGACGAGCAAGTTTATCTAGGGTGGCCCTACCAACCAAGGTCAGCCAAAACTTCTACAGTCTCAAGTCGAAGCGGGGTGGAATTGAAGTTTTTGCTTGCCAGACAATTGGCCCAACTCCAAGGGGGTGAAATCACCTGTACCTCTGATTCGACCTCAGGCACGTCCGTCACAGTATTGTTGCCCAAGGACCTCAGCCGCACGACTGGGCTAGGGCGATCGCCCTCTCCAATGCACCTCCTGCTGATCCTCACACAACGCTCGATGGCGCTTCATGAGGTCACGCAAAGCTTAAACGCCCAAGGTGAACTGCTGGTCTTGGCGCGATCGCTTCCTGAAGCTCGTGAAAAACTCCAGATTTTATCGCCTACCATTTTGGCGATCGACGGTCATTTTGCGGAAGCGTGCGGATGGGGAGTGATTCAAAATTGGCTTCACGAACAATCCAGTTATCCCCAACCCATTCTGGCCTGGTTGGACAAGTCACCCCCATTCATTGCAACGATGGGGTTTCTGCAAACCTGTGGCCTTGGCCGTTAGAAGCAGAGAGGGTTCTTAAAACCCTAAAACAGCTACCGTCGCACGCGCCACCCAATGCTCCAATTCCCGCACAACTTGCCCCAGCGTCATTTACGATGCTTCAGATTGGGAGTCCTGCTGCGATCGCAGCCCCCGAATCTTCCATTTTGAGGCTGTTAACCCAACTCGCTCAAGACTATGGCTGTTCTATTTTGGCTGTGGATGATGCGGACCAAGCGGACCTTTTGATCCGCATTTGGAAGCCCAAAATTACGATCTGTCCCGGCAATATCCCAGCCTGGATCGAGCGCATCCCTGCTCATTCCAAACTTTTAGAATTGCCTCTTGTCGTCCTGCGCTCAGCACGCCATCAACAGGAGCAACTCAATCTAGGAAATTTGAAAGGATTTATCTATTCTGTCCCTACTGAACAGTCCACAGAACTCAAAACCTTAACCCATCAGCTCTATCAATATCTTGTCGAAACAATATCAGCAACTATTCAGAAATAGATAATTCTAGGAAATGGCGTTTACCTTTAGATGCTCGTAATGATAGATATAAAATTTAACGGCTAAAGGACTAAGCACACCAAAACACCGATCGAAGGTTTCACGGTCAGGCAAGTTGTTTGCCAACTGCATACTGTATAAGTTGCCCAACTCAATCCCAAACAGAAGAACTAGGGCAAACAATGTACTCTTTGCAAGTCGATACATAATTCCACATCCTGTTTTATTGGATAATTTACCCCCCTTGGTAAAATTATCTGAGTCTAAACATACATACAATTGAAGCGATAAAAATTAGCACTTCAACCGAAATCAATGAAACTTCGTTTGTAGAATAACATTATTAAGAGTCAAAAATCTTTCTTCTAAACATGATTTAGAAGAGTGCGTATCGATCGAGGGCTGTTTCATTCCCCTGAAAGCCTCTCTATGCAATGTCTCCAGGTATTGGGTTGCCTCCAGACCTTTTGCCTATAGGGTTATGCCATGTTAAACATCGCCTTAAGTATGTTGAAGTTGAAGCCTGTCGATCGCTAGGCTTGAACCATATTTCCCAACCCATTTTCCCGATATAAGTTTAATTAACAGAAAACTCTAAGGTAAGCAAATAACTCCTAATCCAGCCATTTGTCGAATATGTTTATCAAATGAAATTATATTTGGTATTTCTAGCTTTTGCGACATCACCAAAAGCGAACAATCTGTATAACTCCAACTCTTATCTTTGTAAGAGCAAAAGGCTTGCCAAACGGCTTCGTCTTCTGCTGCTGATAGATGAATATAATGATGTTCTTCCCTCAGTGCTTTTCCGATTTCCACAGAAGCGATTGGTGAAATCTTTGTCCGATGCCAGGTTACAGTCTCATTAAAAATTGTTGAAAGGACAACCCATTTAGTTTGGTTATAATTTTGAAAAAATTGCTTTGCAGCCTGGTGATGCACTTCACTACGAACAGTAAAAGCGACAATAGCTGAAGTATCAACTAAAAAATCCAAGATTTTTTCTACCCGTATAAAACATCATTAATATGCTCAGCATAGTTAGTATTAGATGTTGTTTGATTGGATGGAAAATTTGGTTCAGGCACCTCAAATTTTCCACAAAGTTCCCAAGTAAGACTATCAGAACTCAACTGAGAGTCTACTTGAGCTGATGAAAAACGAAAAACTTCTTTGCGCCAATCCCAGAAATCAGGTGCTCTATTTGCCAACTTTTTAACGAGAGATTCATTGCCCCAAATAATTAGAGGATATGGGAATTTTTTAAAGTTCTCTCTTGTCCACTGCAAATAACCGAAGAAAGTATCTTGCCAAGTCTCTCTCAAGTCTCGATCTATAAAGTCTAATGCTTCGATTCCACTTACGGTAAAAACCGCTCTAGTTTTACGCTGAAGGTATATGTCCTCCAGTAGAAGTTTTTTGATAATTTCTTCTAAATTAGGTTTTCTTTCAAGCAGATTCAATTGATATGAAATAATTTCAGGCTGTAAGTCAAACTCATATTTTTCAATTATTTTATCTCTTGCTAGATTGTCTTCACAAATTGCAATAAATAAACTAAAGCTTCCACTACTTTCGTTGATTGATAAAATCAAATTTTCGTAATTTTCCCAGTCAACAGAATGTTTATCTTGTAAAGTTATGGCTGTCATTTAAATGAGTCCTTTTATTTCTAAAATTTCTTTTACGATAGGATGGATGCAGTACCAAATTTCAGAATTGCGGTACTCTAGAATGTGTAGTCCGTTTAGCAATTTAAGAAAAGTTTGAGAGTCAGATCTTTTTGAAGAAGGATTTTTATGAATATCTAAAAGAACTTCATAATCTTCTAGCCCTAGAGTCATTTCAAAATCTAGTCTCATTCCTTGGATAACTTTGTTTAGTATTTCTTGACTTATTCTAAGATTTATTAGATCGGGTTTGCGTCGAATTTCTGTAAGGCAAACTCGACAACAACGATTTGATATTCTAACCAACTCACGTAAAATTCCTCCACTTTTTAGAACTATTTGTTCAGCTATACTTGCATCAAACAAATCTGCTGGAATACGTCTATATAGAATCTCGCATAAACTTCTTACATTTTTTTCTACCACTGGGTCTGGGGAAAAGTCACTTCCTCTGTCTATCACTTTGATAGCTGGGATTACTACAATACTCTCATCAAAAATATTTGTGAATATAGATGACAAATAAATATCATATAAAGCTGAAATGGGAACCTCAAAAATGATGTTAAAACTAGGTAAAAGAAATGTTTGACCATGCTCTAAGAAAATCTCTCGAACCACAGCCAGATCCAATTTATCCAGGTCATCAATAATCACCAGCACGTCTTTGTGGCTAGCGGCCTGAATCGTTGCCGCAATTTCATTCAGCTTTGCCACCAGCTCAGAGACATTGCGCTTAAACTCTTGCTTGATTTCATCACGAATCGATGATTCCGTTTTGAGCTTGCCGCTAATAATCTTAAACAGATCGAACCCGATCGCCACTTCTGCATTCACCGGAGTCTCTATCTCAGTTCGCGTCCGCTTCGCAAACCATTTATGGAAAGAATCTCTCGTACCCTTTGGAATCTCAATCTGTTGCTTCTCTGCCTCCAACATTAGGTTGACAGCAATCGCAAACAAAATATTGATGTGATTCACATCAGACATCTCAATCAAATCTGAGATAGAAAAGAACGTGACAAAGTAGCGATCGCTCATTGCCCGCCCAAACTGCGCCAATAGCGTGGATTTACCGCAACCTCTATGTCCCGAGAAAATAATTTTGGCATCCTGCGCCGCATGGTCCTCCACAAGCTGCACGAGTGCTTCTAGAGACTCGCGCCCATACTCCACCCAAAACTTTTCTAACTGATCTGGGTAAATTAACGGCGTCAGATCGGTGTTTTGGTATGCCTTTTGAAAATGGGCAGTAACGGTGAAACAGTCATGCTCAAAACTCGATTTTGGACTTATTCAAACACCGTTGCGATCGCACAGCTAAATCCTGGCAACAGCGGACTTGTGAGGCGATCGGACTCAAATAACGTCAATACCTTTTTGAGAATCCCCTCTTCTCGTCGATAAACCGTTATAGTTTTTTCTTCTCGATCCACAATCCAATATTCAAGCACCCCTTGCACGGAATAAAGCTTTAACTTCGTTTCTTGGTCTCGTTTTTTATCTTTAGCAGTGCTTGATAAAACCTCAATGACAATCTCTGGCGCAGCAGTTAGATGTCCAGCAGTATCCACAATTCTGGATTTCCGCTCATGACTAATCCAAATCAGATCGGGAATCACTGCATCTTCAGCGGAAAAGATAACGCCAGGAGCAAAAAAAGGCTTGCCTAGCTTACTTTTTTGAGACCAGTTTAGTAATTCTGCATAAAGAGCACCCGCAGAATCTTGGTGATCGAGGTGGGGCGCACGAGTCACAAACAGTTCTCCGTCAATAATTTCATAACGGTTTCCGTTATCTGGAAAACCGTCCAGATCGCTCACCGTCCAACGAACTTGTTCAGAAATAGCGGGAGTCATCAGTACCGCTCCAAACTGCGGACACTTTTATTATCTAATATCTGCTAAGAATCTAGATTCCCTGGCTTAATTTGACCCTCTGCCGCCATCGCTTTACGCATCAACTTAGGCCATAGCAGCACAAAGAAACCCATCCATACCCCAATGGGTACTGTCACTAACCCCGTCACCCAGATCCGATGGAACAACAGCCAGCTCCCACCAATGATGCAGACGCCCGTCAGCACAATCGTCCAAGGCTGACACCAACGGGGTTTATCGCTCCAGGGGTTGTAGGGGGTATCCATAGCCTTATTGCTGCACCACTTGAGGCAGTCCCATGCTGTAATTCGTAACGCGGGCATTGAGGTTATAGCCGATCGCACCCTTTTGAAGCAGCGATCGCACAAAGTGTTCCAAATCGGATCCAATGCGGCGCAGGTTGTAGTCCGTCAAATCTTCACCGCTGGAGGCTTCCACCAGTTCATCAAATTTTTGATAAACCTGTTGAAGGGCGTCCTCATTCCATTCCAACTCGTTATCGGGGTCAACGTCTAGGGTTAAAACGTTATCGCTAGGGACGAGCTGATTATCCTCAACTTCGGCAGTGAAGATATGAATGTGTCGCGTGGTAGATTTCAGTAACATGATGACGCTTTTGTGACAGCAGTTCTTTATAGCATTGTGCCATAATCTTGTCTTGATGCCTGGTTTGAGGCAGATTCAAGAAGCGCTAAGCTGTAAATCAGAGGATTATTCAATTTGTTCTTCGACTCAATCCATTTCGTATTGCTGGAAGCAATTGCTAGAGTCACTTTGTTGTCCGCGTTACAGTTCCTTCCTCATGGTTCTTCAAGTCTCCTCAACTCGCCAATCCCCTTTGGTAACTTGGGAATCCCTGCCAGAGGACTTTGTCCTGCCCGATGACCCAGTGGAAAATATTCAACAACCCTCTTTAGCTGCCGCCCTAACGGATGCCTTGGGTGCAGCTCAACGTATTCAGCCGCAAATGTTGATTGCCTCAAACTTTGGTTTAGTTGCCACGGTTAATGAAAAAACGGTAGTCAAAGCACCAGATTGGCTCTATGTTCCTAAGGTCAATCCAGTTAAGGAAGGTGTGATTCGCCGGAGTTATACTCCTTATCTTGAAGGTGACCCAGTCGCGATCGTGATGGAATTTTTGTCCCAAAGCGATACGGGAGAATATTCCCTATGGCCCACTTTTCCCTATGGCAAGCTCTACTTTTACGAGCGGATTCTAAAGGTTCCAATCTACGCGATCTTTGACCCTTGCGAACCCCATCTAGAAGTTCGCAAGCTTCAGGAAGGACAGTATGTCGTCCAAAAGGCCAATGAACAGGAACGATACTGGATACCTGAACTTAAATTATTCCTTGGGGTTTGGTACGGCACAAGACTAAACCTCACAGCCCATTGGTTGAGATGGTGGGACAATTCTGGTCGCCTTCTTCTATGGAGTGCAGAGCAAACTGATTTATTGGCCGCCAAGTTACGAGAGCTAGGAATCGATCCAGACACCTTAGGATGACATTACGCGATGTGCAACTAAATAATTCGCAATAGGAAACCCACCATCGTTAACAAGAGGGAAACTCAAGTTAAGTAACCGAGGTGGGAAAAATGTTTTCTATAGAAGAGTTTATCATTGCGGTCTTTTGCTGCGTTGACGACTGGCTCACCAGCATCACCAAGGACTACCCGATTCAACGACGCGGCTTTGCACCCCAATTGTACGAGAGCGAAGTGATGACGATGGAAATTGTGGGTGAATTTCTAGGCATGGACGCGGATAAGGCAATCTGGCAGTACTTTTGCCGTCATTGGGCGTCTTGGTTTCCAACGCTGACCAGTCGTTCGAGTTTTGCTCGTCAAGCTGCTAATCTCTGGCAATACAAACAACTTCTGCAACAACGCTTAGCCCAGCAATTGGGAGCCTATTCAGACTCTGTGCATTTAATTGATGGCATTCCCATTCCCTTGTGTTGTTTTACTCGTGCCTATCGCTGTGCGAGTTTTAAGGGTGAAGCAGATTACGGATTTTCGCAGCTAAAGATGAGGTCTACTATGGCTTTCATGGACATCTACTCATCAGTGCTTGCGGAATTATTACGGGATTTAGCCTCACCCCTGCCAAGGGCAACGAGCGCGAAGCACTCTGGGATATTGTCTCACCGATTAAAGGGTTGCTCCTTGGGGATAAGGGATATCTCAGTCGTGACTTGTCCGAAGAGTTAAAGCAGTACGACATTTCACTCCAAACCGCTTTTCGCTCCAACATGAAAGACTCACGCAACCCTACGATGGTTCATTCCCTCCAGCGAGTCCGACGGCTGATTGAAACGGTCATTGGGCAATTGAGTGAGCGCTTCCATATTGAAAAGGTTCGAGCGCGGGACATGTGGCATTTGACCAGTCGGATCAATCGCAAGTTATTGGCGCATACTGTTTGTTTTTGGCTCAATCGTCACAGCCCTGACCCTTTACAGTTTGATACTTTGGTCACAGAACATTAAGTTGCACATCGCGTGACATTACTAAGGGTCAAATTTCTCTCGCCCTAAGTAGGGTTGCAAAACCTCAGGCACCTTGACCGAGCCGTCGGGCTGCTGGTAGTTTTCTAGAATTGCGGCCATTGTGCGGCCTACGGCCAACCCAGACCCATTCAATGTGTGCGTGAACTGAGTTCCCTTCTGGCCCGTTTCCTTGAAGCGGATATTGCCACGGCGCGATTGGAAATCGTAGAAATTGGAACAGCTCGATATTTCGCGATAGCAATCAGCAGAAGGTAACCATACTTCCAGGTCATAACACTTCCCTGCGGAAAACCCTAAGTCCCCCGTACAGAGTTCTACTACGCGATACGGAAGTTTCAATGCTTCTAGAATTGCAGTTGCATCTTGCACTAAGGCTTGATGTTCCTGTTCTGAGGTGCTGGGATGGACAAACTTCACCAACTCAACCTTATTGAACTGATGCAGCCGAATTAATCCTCTGGTGTCTCGACCATAACTCCCTGCCTCCCGCCGAAAGCAAGGCGTATAAGCACAGTGATAAATCGGTAACTCATCAGCGGAAAGAATTTCATCACGATAGAGATTGGTGACGGGAACCTCTGCGGTAGGAGCCAACCACAGATCGTCCCCATCGCATTTGAAGCTCTCTTCTGAAAACTTGGGAAGCTGGCCCGTCCCAGTCATGGAGGCGGTGTTGATCAAAAATGGCGGAATAATTTCAACGTAGCCCGCTTTGGTGTGGCGATCGAGCATGAATGAAATGAGCGCTCGTTCTAGGGCAGCTCCCTGACCGATCAGGGTTACAAAACGACTTTGGGCAACTTTAGTGGCCCGCTCAAAGTTAAAAATCCCCAGCTTTTCGCCTATTTCCCAATGGGGCAGGATGCCTGTGTGCTGGGGGATATATTCCGCACCCCAAGACCGCACTTCAACATTCTCGGTTTCATTTTCGCCAATGGGGGTCGATGCGCTGGGCAGGTTGGGTAGGGCCAGCGCCCAAGTCTCAATTTGCGCTTTCAGATCTTTTTCCCTGGGTTCTAATTCGCTCAGGGTTGCTTTGATTTCGCTACCTTCGGCTTTGAGCGCCTGAATTTCAGGATCCGTGGGTTTGGCTCCAGCCTTCATTTTGTCGCCAACGGCTTTGCCAATTTGATTGCCCCGTGCCTGAAGCTGCGATCGCTCCATTTCCAGTTCCCTTTGTTGGCGGTCCAGATCCAGCATGGGCTGGATATTAAACTCCCCTCGCAAACTCAAGCGGTCCAGAAATTGCTGGGGATTTTCCCTGAGCTGTTTTAGATCGATCACGCCAACGCCTCTTGATGGGCCATGCCATAGGTTTCACGATCCTCAGAATAGCGGATTCTTGCAAGAACCGGAGCAGCGGCGATACAAAATGGACCATCAGCCCTTAAACTAATGAAGGCATACGCAATAACCGTTCAAAGACATTGGCCGATTGGGGCTGGGGTCTTGATGGGGGTTAAGTTTTTTGCTGTTAAGTTGATGTATTTCTCGTAGAAAACCGTGCGCAAAGTAGCGATCGCTGGCAACTGGAAAATGTACAAGACTCAGGCTGAAGCCCTGGAGTTCTTACAAAGTTTTCTGCCTACCCTTGAAAACACCCCCGATGGCCGGGACATTATTCTGTGCGCTCCTTTTACAACCCTGGCAACGCTTTCCCAAAATCTTCATGGATCGCGGGTGCGGGTGGGCGCTCAAAATATTCACTGGGAAGATTCAGGAGCCTATACGGGCGAAGTTTCGGGTCCGATGTTGACAGAAATTGGCGTGCGCTATGTGGTGGTGGGTCACAGCGAGCGACGCCAATATTTTTGGTGAAACGAATGAGACGGCAAATTTTACGCCTCAAGGCAGCCCAAAGACACGGCTTGACCCCCATTTTGTGCGTGGGTGAAACGAAGGCCCAGCGGGATGCGGGCGAAACAGAGTCTCATATTTTCAAGCAAATCAAAGAGGGTTTGGTTGGGGTTGACCAATTTAATTTAGTAATCGCCTACGAACCCATTTGGGCGATCGGGACGGGAGATACTTGTGCGGCGGCGGAAGCGAATCGGGTGATTGGGTTGATTCGTTCCCAGCTCAGCAATCCAAGTGTCACCATTCAGTATGGGGGTTCGGTGAATCCTGGGAATGTAGATGAGCTGATGTCTCAGGTTGAGATTGATGGTGCGTTGGTGGGCGGTGCCAGTTTGACGGGTGAGAGTTTCAGCCGTCTAGTCAATTACAAGGTCTTGTAATTGACTAGACGGCTTAGGTTTCAGCGTACGAACCTCCGCGTTGCAAACCTTTTTTGGGCTGCTGAGCTTAAGGTGACAATAAGCGTAACTACTCAGGTCTAAAGTTTAGTGTCGTTATGAGTTAGAGAAAGAGAAGTTCAGGTACATTCAAGTTAATCGAAAGTCACCAATCGAGCCAGAGTCAAGTGAACGAGTCTACCTCAAAGCTAAA
>JAAURS010000405.1 GCA_012032135.1 Acaryochloridaceae cyanobacterium RU_4_10
GTTATTAGGAAAGAAAATACCAGCAGTGAAGGCACTCCAACGGCTGCGGGCAATTAAAACCAGTGAAATACAACCCGTTCCGTTGGATATTGAAGCGCAGTTTGAACTAATCATCGATACGATTCGGACGATCCGTAACTTGCGCCAAGAGGCCAATATCAAACCAGGTTTGCCGATTGCGGTGGTGTTACAAAGTGACAGCGATCGCGAACGTCAGGCATTGGCGAACGGACAAGACTACATCAAGGATCTTGCTAAGGTTTCCGATCTAAATGTAACTTCATCTTTGGTGGAGGATGACCTAAAGCAAACAATGGTGGGGGTCACGGGTACGGTGCAGGTATTAATTCCCTTGGCTGGAGTGATTGATATTGAAGTCCTGAAAGCCAAGATTGAGAAAGATCTAGCTAAGGCTGAAAAGGATGTTCAAGCACTGCAAGGACGTTTGCAAAACTCGAAATTTGTAGACCAAGCTCCACCAGAAGTGGTTCAGGGGGCTAGGGATGCGTTGGCTGAGGCGCAAAAGCAGGTGGAAATTTTACGCGATCGGTTGAATCGGCTGTAGAGGGAGGGTGCTTTTGGATGTGTGGAGTTAAGTTACTGTACAGATACTGCTGTATCAGTAGAGTGGATCGGTATAATTAGCAGCTATGTGCTTAGTCTATCTGCTTATTTAAGAGCTATGCGTGCAGTTGGCTACGCGTATTTGTATTGTTGCGATCTTCATAATGGGGGCATTATCTCAGCAGTGGATTAAATCTCTGAGGTACTTACTTGGCGCAGACCACAGAGGATTGGACTTTAATATGGAAATCAAACGGGTCATCTTAAATAATATCGGGCCATTTAAAATCCTAGAATCCCCCTAGCCCCCACCGAGCAAAATCCAAGTAATGTCACTGTCTTTGTTGGTAACAACGGTGCTGGCAAAACCTCTGTGCTTCAAGCCTTAGCCACCTCCCTTAGTTGGTTCATTGCTCGTTTGCGTACAGAAAAAGGCAACGGCAACCCTATCCTTGAAGATGCCATTCTTAACGCTGCCAATGCTGCCACCATTGAAATGGAGATCTGTGATTCCCTTGAAGCATCAGACCATCCTAATGAGAGTGAGATAGGCGATCGTTTCCAGTGGACTGTAGCCAAAACTCGGAAAGGACGTAAAGCCCGACTCCCCAGTCACCTCAACGACTGCACCCGACTAGCTAATCACTACCGCAGCGCCCTTACCAATGACGATCAAACCAGCTTGCCCCTTATTATGTTTTATCCTGTTGAGCGCACTGTACTCGATATTCCGCTAAAGATAAGGACTAAACATACTTTCTTGCAACTAGATGGTTACGACAACTCCCTAAGTCAGGGCATTGACTTTCGTCGATTTTTCGAGTGGTTTCGGGAACGAGAAGATACCGAAAATGAATCGGGAATTTCTGAAGATTTGCTCAACAAACTGAAGTCCCAATTTGAGACAAATCAGAGTGTATGGCAACGGTTAGACGAACTCAACGCCTCAGCCAAAGATCGCCAATTAACCGCAGTTCGAACCGCTATTCGTCAGTTTATGCCCCATATGGACAACCTCAGAGTCCGTCGTAGACCCCGCCTCCACATGGCAATTGACAAAAACGGTGAAACCCTGAACGTAGCCCAACTGTCCCAAGGCGAAAAATCCCTAATAGCTCTTGTAGGTGATATTGCTCGCCGTCTAGCTATGCTAAATCCTGCTCTAGAAAATCCTTTGACAGGTGACGGTATTATTTTGATTGATGAAGTGGATTTGCACCTTCATCCCTCCTGGCAAAGGAGTCTATGCGATCGCTTAATCAAAACCTTCCCCAATTGTCAATTTGTGATTACCACTCATTCACCTTTGGTGATCAGCGACTGTAAACATGTTTTGGTATATACCTTAACCAATGGTGAATTGCAAGAACTGCCCTCTCAATACGGACAAGATGCGAATACCGTCTTATTAGATGTTATGGATACCAGCATCCGTAACCAAAACATTGACGTCAGAATTAACGATTTGCTTGATGCTATCCAAGATTCAAACCTACCCCAAGCCCAACAACTGCTCACAGAATTAACCGAGGAACTCCCCGCCAATCATCTTGAATTAGTCAAGGAAAAATTACTACTCCGTAAACAAGAATTGCGTCATGCGAGCCATTAGCAAAGGATCTGAACCACCCAGTTTAACAATCTGGAAACAGGCAAACTGCCACAAACACTATACTGATTTAGACACAGATATTCGACGGGATATTCGAGATCATGCTTTAAAAGAACAATTTTATCTTTGCGCCTACTGCTGCCAGCGAATCCAAGACATTGATGCTTGCCATAATGAACACGTAGAAGCTCGAAAACTGAATTCTATACGCACCCTCGATTTTGAAAATATTGTCGCTAGTTGTAACACCCTCAATCAATGTGGTAATGCCCATAAATCTCAATCTCTGACCCTAACGCCCCTGATGATGGAATGTGAAACAGAACTGCAATTCAAAATTAGTGGCCGAGTAAAGGGGGTAAGCGATCGGGCAACTGCCACGATTCAAGTCTTGAACTTAGGAGATCGCGAAAAAAATAATCGTGCCTTGATCGAAAAACGCAAGCAATTGGTCAATGCCTTGTTATTAGCAAACTATATCGATCCAGATGAAGGGCTAGAGGACGAGGAATTGTTAGAGTTATTGATCGACGAACTGGCACAACCCCAACAAGGTCAACTGGAACCCTTTGCTCCAGTAGTAATCAACATTCTACGAAGTTGGCTTCAACACTAAGAGCTGATTGCAGGGATTATCCAGATTGCGATCAAACCCAACAACCGAGGCAAAGACAACCGCGATTGCTGATTTTGCAGTTTGAGTTGGGCGATTGTGCAACCCACACGCTATCCTCTAGACATAAACAGTATAAAGTCCGATCAACCTCTCATCTCATTGCGGTGACATCGATGTTACTAGAGTACCCCCCAAAGCTAGTTGGAGAAAAGCGCCTGACCTTTCACGATCTTGACTGGCAAGCCTTCAAGCAAATTCAACACTTACTAACAGAGCGTACCCGCGCCCGCTTTACCTATGACAACGGAGTCTTAGAAATCACTATGCCCCTTGAAGGTCACGAGCGATCGGCCCGTTTGATTGAACGGTTCATCTTGATACTTGTGATGGAAATGGGCATGAAATTCAAGACAATGGGCTCAACCACCCTAGATCGAAAAGATCTCCTCAAAAGTGCTGAACCAGATAATGGATATTACATTCAAAATTACATCCTAGTAGTCCACCAAAGGAACTCTGCCTAGTTCAAGGATGTAAGAACAGGGTATAAGTTTTCTAGCTTAATACGTGCATCTGTACTTAAAAAAGCACCAATTTACGGTGGCTTTTTGGTCATTACGCTGATCTTGCCAAACGCTGATTTCATTGGCCAACTCCTGCTGAGTTGCAATTCGTCGGTCAAGACACTGGCGTGATAGGACAGAAAATTCAATCTCTAC
>JAAURS010000075.1 GCA_012032135.1 Acaryochloridaceae cyanobacterium RU_4_10
GTTTGCACGCAGATTCAAACAAGTCGGTTGTAGCGATCGCGGAATTTCTCATGCGCTTCATAAAGATTTTGCACGGCCTGGACGGGAACCTTGAGAACATCCGTCGTTTTGTAAGCTTCAACCAAAGTGGGAAACCCCCGACTGATAGGCCCCACTCCGATGGGTAAACTCCCCGCACCAAAACACCCCCCAGCATAGCGAATGGCAATGATTCTATCTAAAGGACTGCTCCGCATAACGACGGGGCCGCCTCCCAGGATGAGATAAAGGAAGGGAATTGAAACACCAGGGCGATACGCAGTGTAAATGGGACGATTGGAATAGATTTTCTCAGCAATCAGTTCAGAAGCATCAAGGGACTGGGTTAACTCGGCAACGGTAAAATCTTGAAACAAGCAGTTTTGCTGGATCAGCATTTTGACAACGTCTTTTTCTGCTTGTTTGAGGGTCATAGTCATACTTCAATCGCAACAAAAAGCTGGAAAGACATGCCCAAACAGTAAGTGGTTACTGTTTGGGCGTTTGACAGACAGGTAGTATTATTTTGACACAAAACTTAGCATGTTATGCATCTCGGGAGGGAATGTCTAAGAGCGATCTTGGGAAGTCCGTGCTGTACCCGTAGGGTCAGCGTCGGGAGGATATTACAGCAGACTCTTTACCTTGATTACTAATTCTTGAGTTGTAAAACCTTTGGTTAGATAATCTGTCGCCCCAAGACGTTGGGCTTCTTTACTCCACTCTTCCGCGATTCGAGATGAGACAACTATCATTGGAATAGTAATGCCCGACTGTCTGGCCCGATCGATCAGGGTAAATCCATCCATGTTTGGCATTTCAATGTCTGTAATTACCATCGCAGGCGTTGAATGGCTTTGCAGCCAATTCCAGGCTTCTTGCCCATCCGCACAGGTCACAATAGTATAACCATGAGCCACCAAACTTGCTTCAATTCGCCGACGCATTAAAGCAGCATCATCTACAACAAGAATGGTGCGGCTAGCGTGAGGCAGGGCATCTTGCTGAGGAGGCCGATTGATGATTGATGGAGGGGTGAGCACCGTCTGTTTTGCGGTCTGCGGTTGTGAGAGAATCTCAGCTAACATGGAAGCATCAATGACGGGCACAAGGCTACCATCAGTTTGAAGACTAACACCCAAAACACCCAGAGGAGCCTCCAGTGGACTGGGTAAGGGTGTAATCAGTAATTCTGTTTGCCCAATGAGGTCATCTGCCAATATCCATAGACTTTTGTCTCGATCCGTAGAATGAATATTCAGCGCGATCGCAGTGTCAGGAATGGTACGGCTAGTAGATTGGGGCTGCCAGTACTGGATTAAATCTAAGCCCGGCACAAGTATTTCACCTTGTTCGATCTCCCAGGAGTAGAGACCATTAGTGTCCTCCACAGCCATTGTTTTCAAACTGTCCCAGATAACAGTAGTCGCAATATCCTGTGCTGGAATTGCGAAGGTGCGATCTCCGACTTGTAATTGTACGCAGGAAACTAAAAGCTGTGGCACGGGAAACTGGAGTTGGAATGTGCTACCGTTTCCAGGCATAGTTTCAAGCTGAAGTCGTCCACCGAGGGTCTCAACCTGGTGAGCCACAACATCCATGCCAACTCCACGACCAGAGATGTCACTGACAACATCCTGAGAACTAAACCCAGGCTGACAAAGAACGGATAGCAGTTTTCCAGGGGTTTCGGTTTGGGTCAACGGCAACCCTTTTGCTTCAGCAGATTGGCGAATGCGTTCTGCATCGATACCGCGCCCATCATCATTCAGCTCCAGAAGATAACGGCTACCACTCCGACGTAGTGACAGCGTAATGCGTCCTTGTTCTGGTTTTCCGTTGACAACTCGTTCTGCAACATCTTCTAGGCCATGATCGTAAGCATTTCGAATTAAGTGTAAAAGAGCTGGCTCCAACTTAGATGCTGTAGCGGCATCCAATTCAATTTGCTCGCCTTCAATGAACATTTGTGCGGGCTTACCCACGCGCGTGGTGAGGTCGCGGAGAACAGCTTTTGCCCTAAAGCCAAGATTTTTAAAGGGTACCAGACGGCTTTGCTCTACATTTTGTCGTAGACGCAGTACGCTACGATCCAGCGTTTTTAGACTAGTTGAAGTTTGTTGAGCAGATTTGTTGGCTTCAGCGCCCAATTCTGATAGACGTAAGCTCGTTTCAAGGATGCGATTAATCGTACTGTATCCCTGGCGATAACGCGCTAGCGTGAGACCTTCACCTGATTGGCTATTGGGTTTTACGTCATCTAGGAGTGAATAGCTATCCTGTAGTTTGCGAAGTTCAGTAATATATTGAGCGCTGTCTTGGGCTAGCACCAAAAGTTGTGCTAACTGAGATTGCAAATTTTGGTAAGATCCTTGGGCGGATCGGACATTTAGAAGGGTTTCGACCAAGGTCTGAGAAGTGCGATCCAGTCGTTCTAGCGGCACTGGAATCTGTACATCGCTTAGCTGCAATTCAGGACGGCGATCGCGCTTTGTTTTTGCCGTAGTCTCCAATACTACTGCCTGGGTTGGATCTGGGGATACTAAACCCGACCAATCATTGGCACTTAAAGGTTCAACGATCGTCTCTTCAATGATGGGTTCTGCAAGATCGTCGAAAGTAGACAAATCAGTCAAATCCAAAAAGTCTCCCAATCCATCTAGATCGGACAAATTATCCAACCCAGACAAATCATTTAGGCTAGACTCATTACTTTGGAAAGGCAAAATCTCAGACGTTTCAGGAACTTCTTGTGGATAAAAGTCACTCTGAGTTGTATATTCCTCAGTCGTTGAGACCAAATCATCCTCTTGTTCGAGACCGCGATCGATTCGATCGGTATTGATGTTGAAAGAAATGGAATCGAAATTCTCAAAGGTCAGACTCTCTAACGCCGAAGCATCCAGCGCAAAATCATCGAAGTCTAAATTCTCTAAGTCTGGACTAGCAAAATCTGCGTCAATCTGGAAGGGCAACTCAGCAGCCAAAGGTTCTACTTTGGAGGAGAATTCTAAGTCATTTGCGGTTGATGCGATAGGGAGAAAGGTGGGTTCAATGAACCTCCCGCTTTGCCGTGCAGATTCTTGCAGCGCAACAAGATATCCCGGCCACTGCGATCGCCACATTTCTGCAATAGGGGTATCGATCAGGGCATCGCAACCCCCCAGCAGTTCGATCCAACCTTCTGCGAGTTCGAGATCTTGACCAATTTCAGCCAATTGTGCGAGGGTTTGGATGGCTGTCTCTATCGCATCACCCGAGACAATTCCTGGGATGGACAATTTTTCTACCGCCATCTCCAGATTTAACACCACTAGTCCAAATCCCTGATCTGCAAACTCCTGGTGAAGGAGACGCTGCTCATCCCAGCCTGAGAGATAAGATGTTTTAATCTGCTCGTGCAGGGCTTGTAATCGCTGCACGGAAGGCTGAATGAATGCGACAACTTCGTCTTCGGTGCCTTGCACTTGTAGACTACTAGCAAGCAACTCTCCAGCTTCTTGCAACATATTAGCCAGTTGTCCATCATTAAGCGGAGGGGGAGGTGCTAAATGACGGAGATCTGATAACAAATCTTCCAGTATTGCTGCAACCTTTAAACAGGCATCTGCACCTACAGTTACGGAGCCACCTTTAATCGTGTGAATAGCACGATACATCTCCTGCATATCTGCTGTCCAAGTCTGTGAATTAAGCTGTTGGACAAGGTGCAGGTAATCTTGCAAGTACTGTTGGCTATCGATATCAAACATGGCCTGTAGTTCTTGCTGCAATTGCAGTTCTATCAGGTCAAGGTTGTCGGATGTGGAGAACTGATTTGTAAATTCAGACATGGCGTCTCATACCTTAAAAATGTTTGGCAGGTTACACTGCCCAACTCGTGAAACAGGGCAACAAAGAATTGCAATATGAGTTAAACAGTAGGCGAAAAAGTTTTTTCTACTAAATTGGCTTCAGTAGACTCCTCTAGACCTTTGCTGCGGTCTAATTCCATCTGCTCAGCAGAAATTTGGAAGAAGCTCATGACCTCTAATAAATGGCGAGAGAGTTTTCCCATTGCATTCGATTGTTCGCGGGTAATATCCGCACGTTGCTCCGTCGCTACTGCCAAGACAGCAATATCTTGAACGGAAGCCAGAGTGTTTTGAGAAGCTTGGGCGATCGCTTGACTAGATTCGGCTACACGTTGTCCTACCTGTACCACTTGACTGGTTACTTGCTGAATATTTTCGAATACCTGGTTAGAACTATCTACACCCACCGTAAAAGTTTGTACGGTCTGGTTAATTTCTCTAACATCCTGAGAAAGGCCAGATACTACCGTCTGAATCTGATCCGTTCGTTGTTGGAGTAGGATTAAATCGTTGTTAGTCTGGGTAGCCAAATCATTAACCTGGGATGTAATGGTTTCAAATTCACGAGAGATGCTGGCAAATTGTTCTGGGTCTTGTTGCTCTGTAGCACGAGCAGACAATAAAGACGCGTTAAGAGCCAGTACGCGAGTCATGGCAGCCGTGCGTTTTTGGGCTTTCACAAACTGGGCAGCCAGTTGAACAAATTCGGTCAGGGTCTCCACCCGTCGTGTAATTTGATCGGATCCACCTTGCAAAGTAACAATTTCCTCATTCAAAACGTTCATTTGTTTTGTCCAAGGGCAACTGCACTTTGAGCTTGTTGAACCGCCAAGTTGGCATCAGTACTTTGTTGGGTATTGTTTTGTGTCAGTTGTGTAACGTCTTGCACCAGCGATTTGATTTGCACAACAGCTTCAGCTTGCTGTTTAGCTTGCTGAGAGGATTGTGCCGCCAGATCCTCAAGATTAGTTGCGCTATCAGTCACGCGCTGAGCAGTTGTCGAAACCGTTGACATAACTCGATTCAATTCTTCAATCAAGCGATTAAAGGTATCGGATACCAATCCAGTCACACGATCGCTCACGGGAGCTTGGACCGTAAGGTTTCCTTCTTCCACAGCGCTTACCGCATCCAAAAGCCTTTCAATATCTGCTTGCAGAACCATACTTTCAGATTCCGTTGCCTGCCGTTGTTGTTCTTCAAGCGCTAAACGCATCGCAGCTTCTTGACGAATCGTACCTTCGTTTTGTTTAACTGTTTCTAATAGATTAAAAAATGAAGTCGATAATTGGCCGATTTCATCTAATTTCTGAATCTCAACCTGGGTTTCAGCATCCGTTGCAGCTAGGGTATTACATTCATCCAAAATTGGCTTGAGACGTTTGTTAAGTTCCCGAACGAATAGAAAGGTGATACCCGCCAAGAGCAAACCAACCGCAAGGGTACTGCCAGCCGTAATCAACAATACAGGGGCTGTGATAACTCTCTCTGGAACTGCCGCCAACAAAATCCAGTTATTAACCGGAATGCGTTGATATACCCAGAAATTACCGCCAGACCTCACCAAACCGCGATCGCCCTTCTGGATCTTTGACCAAATAGACGCAAATTCAGGAATATCTTTATAGGATTTTTTGTCAACGACTTTCTTAGGGTCAGGAGAATAGGCAGCTAAATTTCCTTGAGCGGTCAGAATGGAGTAATAACCAGCATTTTGTAAAACCTTACCCTTTACTTCCTCATCAATGCTTTTGAGGTTGATGTCCATTCCTGTCACAGCCAGTAGCTTGCCTTTGCTGTTATAGATAGGATTTGTGTAGGTTGTAATGGTGAGTCCATAGTACTGGTACGGCTCTAAAAAGAGCGATTTACCAGAAGCAGGAGTTTTGTAGTAATCCTGGACTGGATATTTATCGTCCTTGAAAAGTTCGGAGTAGATGACTTGGTTATAGGGAGCTGATAAACGTTCCCCCTTCTGCTCCGTTGATTTTTGATCTACGTAGAAGTAAGGCCAAAACCATTGTCGTTCGGCAGTCAGAGCATAAGGAGTTTGGCCAAATCCAGCAGCCATTGCAACTTTAGGACGTTTGAGAAAAAACTCGAAGGCGAGCTGTTTATAAGCCTTTAAGTCTTTAACATCATTTTCTTGCAGTGCTTTGACAGCAGATGAAATATCATCCATGGATTGTTTGGCTGGAACTAATTCGCTGTTTACGGTTCCTACTTTAGCTGCGACGAGTCCCCGCAACTCAGACTCTGCCTGTCTCTCAAAGGTTTGGTAGAAGAAAAAACCCATGGCACTCAGTCCTAGCAGTGCTCCTCCTGAAACGGATAGAAACAGACGAGAACCAATGGAATTAAGGCGTAGCTTTCTTTTGATATTTTTGTGAGGTGCTCTATTCTGAGAAGTCTGTGAAATATCAGGCATAGGTTGTTGGGCCAGCATACATGCTCCAGAGGTAGGGTTGTTGAGGAATTTTTAAAAGTGGTTATGCAGGATCTAATTCATAGATTGCAGAGGGTTCAAGGGGTGGAGCGTTTTCCGAGGAGACTGGTAAGTGGAAAAACTCAACTCGCTGCAACAACTGATCGGATAACTGACCCATGGATTCAGATTGTTGACGAGCATCCAGGGTCAGATCTGCCGTTTTCTGTGCTAATTCCACGATCGCTTTCATTGCAAATGCGGTAGATTGAGCGCGGTCAATAATGTCTTGACTGGACTGTGCGACTTGTTCGCCCGTGCGGACAACATCCGTCGTTACGGTTTGTACACTATTGAATGCTTGATTGGATTGTTCTACCCCCTGTGTAAAACCACTCACAAGGCTTCCTAATCCCTGTACTTCGGCATCAACGCTGGCAACTACGTTCTGAATTTGGCTAGTCCGTTGCTCTAGACTCGTCAGACCTTCGTTGGTTTGTTGAGCCAGTTGACTTACTTGGTTAGCGATTGCTGCAAACTCTTGAGCTGCCGCCGAAAACCTGCGCGGGTCTCTTTGCTCGGCTGCCCGAGATGCTACTAACGAAGCGTTCAGAGCAAGGATTTGGGTTTGGGTAGCAATCTGATTTTGATCCTGCACAAACTGTTCTGCCAGACCCACAAATTCACCCAATGTTTTCATCTGCTGAATAATTTGATCCGTTCCTTGTTGCAGAGTAGTAGTCCCTTGAGTCAATGTGTTAATAGCGCTCTGACCTTCTTTGACGGTTTGAATTAGTGAAAGCAGAACTTGATTGGAGTCCTGGAGTTCTTTCACTGTAGCTGTCGCAGATTCCTCTACCTGGCTAGAGAGGATAAGCGCTTTAGATACAGATTCTGACTGTTGGTTAGCATTTTTAGCTACTTTTCCAGTAATGATTTCGAGCGTTTGGGTGTTACTGGAAACATTTTGAGCCGCACTCAATACCTGAGTCATCACTGCAGCCAGCTCTTCAGTCAAGCGATTAAAGGTATCGGACACCAATCCAGTAGCGCGATCGCTTACGGGAGCCTGTACTGTTAGATTCCCTTCTTCTACAGCCCTCACTACGTTCAGCAGCTTTTCAATATCTTCCTGGAGTAACACATTCTCACTCTCAATAGCTTGTTGCCGCTCTTCCTGAAGGGCAAGACGCATCTGCATTGCAGATTCTTGACGGATTGTCTCTTCATTTTTTTTAACCTGATTTAGCAGGTTAAAAAAGGAAGAAGAAAGTTGGCCAATTTCATCCGATCGATTTATCTCAGCTTGGGTTTCAGTATCCATTGCGGCCAGCTTATTACATTCATCCAAAATCGGCTTGAGACGTTGGTTCATCTGGCGTACGAACAGGAAGGTTACACCCGCTAGTAGCAAACCTACTCCAAGGGTACTGCCAGCCGTAATTAGAAATACGGGTGCAGTGATAACGCCCTGTGGCACCGCAGCCAATAGAATCCAGTTATTCACTGGAATTCGCTGGTATACCCAAAAATGACCGTTAGTTCTTATAAGGCCACGATCGCCTCGCTGAAGTTTTGGCCAAATTGACGCCAATTCGGGAATTGTCTTGTAGGATGCTTTTTCGACTACCTTCTTAGGATCGGGTGAATAGGCAGCTAGGTTCCCTTTCATCGTCAGAATGGAATAATAGCCTGCATTTCTAATAACCTTACCCTTCACTTCATCGTCAATCGTTCTCATGTTGATGTCCATTCCAGTGACCCCTAACAGTTTCCCTTTACTGTCATAAATAGGTCTGGAGTAAGTGGTCATAGTTAGGCCATAGTACTGATATGGCTCCAAGAATAGAGATTTGCCTGACGCTGGAATTGTGTAGTACTCCTGGACTGGATAATTATCGTCTTTAAAGAGTTCGGAATAGATAAATTGGTTATAGGGAGCTGCTAATCGTTCCCCTTTCTGCTCCGTTGATTTTTGATCCACATAGAAGTAAGGCCAAAACCATTTTTTCCCAGCAATGAATGCGTTGGGAGCTTGACCAAAGCCTGCTGCCATCGCCAACTTAGGGCGACTAAGAAAAAATTCAAACGTGAGCTTTTTATAGGCATCCGCGTCCGTAATATTATTCTCACTTAGATTTCTAACGGCAGAGGACAAATCATCCATAGACTGCTTTGCAGGCACTAACTCACTGTTAACAGCGCCCACTTTAGCTGCAACAAGTCCTCGCAGCTCAGATTCTGCTTGCTTTTCAAAGGTTTGGTAGAAGAGAAGCCCCATGGCTCCTAGACCCAATAGTGCGCCTCCCAAAACATAGAGGAAAAGGCGAGAACTAAGAGAGTTAAAGCGAATTTTCTTTCCGCTTTTCGGGAGAAACACCTCATTTTGAAGAGGTTTTGGGGCTTCAGGCATGGGCTGTAGAGCAGTCATAGGTTTTTATGAGATAGAATTTCAGAGAGGATAATCTTCTTAAGGGGCCTTAATGGAGCATAGATTGATCTGCACGCCAACGTTGAGGCTGAAAAAGTTCTGTTGCTAGCATTGTCAGATCGAACTGTATATCTTTCCTTGAACTATCCTGGGTGGAAGCCGCTGAGACCTGTGAGTCCATCTGACTTCCGATCATTCGATCTACCAGAATGCCGACTCCTGCCAAATGCTCGGCAGCTTCTCCCAGACGAACGACGGTCAACACTTCTCGAATCAGACTTGTTTTTAATCCCAGAAATTGAGCGGATGAAACCAGGGGTACAACCTGACTACCAACAGATACACACCCTAATATTGCAGGATTGTAGAACGGCAGCGATACAATTTGCGCCCGTTCAATTAGCAGGGTTTCAGCAACCCAATCAGCAGGAAACTTTAGCGTCAGGTCATCAACCAGAGTCAGAATAAAACGCCGATCCGCAGCAAAAATTTTGGTCATAGGACGGATACCTTCTGTAATGCACCCATAACCATATCGCGGCTGACGGGTTTGGTAATATAGTCATTGGCCCCAGCTTTTTCAATGCCGTATTTCATTTCTAAAGGCGTTTTTTTACTAGAACAGAAGATAACATGCTGTTGTGCTAATTCTGGGTGACTACGGATAGCGCGCAAGAATTTGTACCCATCTTGCTGCGGCATTACAATATCCAGAAAGACTGCTGAGTATTGCTCTTTCGTGAGCTTACTAAGTACACCCTCAGAACTTTCAAAAACATCAACATCATGTCCCATATCTTGCAACAATGAGACCAATAGATGTCTATCTACAGCACTATCATCAACAACAGCAAAACGCATAACACTCTCCTTCTTTATGTCTTTAGATCGATCGTTGCTGAGTCTGGGAAGATCCAGTAACAACAGGAACTTCTTCCTGCAATAGCTGCCTTAGATCGACTTGGAAGGATTGAATTTCTTCCAAGGTACGAGGCTTTGCTAAAAACTTACAGTTGCCCCACTTTGCTCTCCACTGGTTGGATTGGGAGTTCTCTGCGGTTAGCAACACTAATTTTTTATCTTTTAATTTCACCTCGCGACGGACCGCTTTAATCAGATCGAAGCCAGACAATCCGGGCATGTTAATATCCAGAAAAATTAAATCTGGCTGCACTGCAAGCATCGTTTCAATGGCAGTATCGGTTGTACTACAAGCATTAACCTTGTATCCCCAACTGCTAACCAATGTCTGAAACTGTTGTAAAAACACACTAGAGTCGTCAACAATAAAGATTTCGGGACTAGGCTCCTGGTTAAACGTAGCTGGGAGTTGCAGGGAAACTAAACCAGTTTGCACCAAATGGGCAAATGTTTTTGCTGTAGTAAGTGGATCTTTCGCTGTTATCTGTGCAATGGTATCAAGAGATTTTCTGAGACTTATAAGCTTTTCAATATGTTGTTTTTGGGTGGGAGAAAGTATTGATGTTTTGAATGCATCTGAATTTAAAGTGGGGACAGCCTCCATTGAAGGAATAATTGTCTTTAAAGAACTCCAAGCTTGTTGGCGGGCTTGTGTCTGTACAACCAAACTCTCCATCGTTATTCCAGAAATGGGGGCTTGCATACACAAATCCGAAGCATGTGTAAAGCTTGCTTCTCCACGTCCTTCCCATATTCGATCGCAAATTGTCAGGATTTGAGTCTGAACTGCATCAAAAATAGATAAATGGGTTATACCTAGTGTGCTTTCAAGGTTACGAAGCATGTTGTCCAGTGTTGCATGGTCAGGTACAGAAGCGCTATCTTCTAAAACGGCGATCGCTTCACGAGCAGCCGTTGTTCGGAGTTGGGGAATGTAGCGACACAGACAATTTAGCAGTGTATTCCAGGTCAGGTGCTGTGTCCCTGCAAACACGACCTGCCCTTGTGAGATTGCAAGGTACAGTATCGTATCTTCGGGACGAAGGCATAATTTCCAATACCCAGACTGAAGATCTTCAGAAAATTTCTGAAGCTTGCAGGGTAGTTCATTGGACTGAAAGTAGAAATTTGTCAGTAACGTTTCGGTGCTCATACCCGTTATGTAACAAAATAGAAGTGACGTTGTAATCTCTCTTTAGCAGAGGCTGTGACGCTTGAAAGATTATCTTCTTACCTTTAGAGTACCCACATCTTGTATGGATAAATCAAAATTCTAAGTAGCTTCAATCTGGAGAGGAACTTGCGCTCCATCAGACAGTAAGTTTTGGATTAGAAGTTGCAGTTGAGACGGAAATATATGCATCTCCTCGGTGGAGAGCGGTTTTGTTAAAAATTCACAATTACTCCATTGTGCGCGCCATTTATTGGATAGCTTTTGTTCTGCTGTCAGAATAACCACCTGTATCTTGGCAATATCGGGCATCATTCTAATTTGCTTGACTAAGTCAAACCCAGAAATTTGTGGCATGTTAATATCAAGAAAAATCAAGCTTGGCTTGGTTTGCTTAATTGTATTGATTGCTTGCTCTGCATGTTGACACAGGATAACTGGATAGCCCAAAGATCCAATCCACTGTTGAAACTGGCGCAACACCAAAGGAGAGTCGTCAATCACCATAATCGTTGGTGTTGACAACTGTTCTGGAGGGACAAGCTGGATAATTCCAGCACTTACTAACTTTAAAAAACGCTTTTGCAACTTCTAAAGGATCTTGTCCCAACCGGGAAGCAATACGACTCAGCGGCAGTTTGTGCTTTACTTGCTGCTCAACCCATATACGTTGGCTATCATTGAGATTAGCTTTCAGAAATTTTTCGGGGTTTAAGATAGGCACTAAGTTCATAGAGGGAAGAAATTGCTTAAATTGTTGCCAATTTACCTGCCGCTCTAGCGAAATTTTTCCTAAATCTGCAACTGAATAACCTCTGAAGGGTAGGTCATTTACTAAATTATCATCCTCAATAAACTCGGCTTGTCCAGCACCCAATGTCAAATAGGTATCCATATCCACAAGGATTTTCATTCGTAAAGCAGCCTCTAGTTGCCACTTATGAGCCCACCCATTGATTAAAATTTCCGATAACACTGCTTTAGGCGATAGCGTTGCAATCTGACCTGATTGATGTAACTCACTTAAGTACGCCTTGATTTTAGGCTGCTGAGCTTGAGATACATAGCGATATAGGGTTTTACTAAGATTGTTGGTGCTCCAGAGAGATGAATAAGAACAGCACAAGCGTCCATCAACCATCCCTAGATACCAAGAAGTAGCCTTGTTCTGTCTGGCCAAATAATCAAACTGAAATCGCCAGTAGCCATTTGTTTTCAGACCTTGGGACAAATTAGTCAGCGACTCGAGCAGTTCTGGTCCCTGTTGAAAGTGAAATTGCCTTACTTGGGTCATCATTACCGAAAACCACCTTAGTCTGTGGAGATTGACAGAGCATCCATACGTGTCTCTTTGATTAGAGTACCCATTTCTTAAACAAAGATGACATTTGTCTTTAGGTATGCTACAGACCTTGGCTCTATAGGGTTCCGTATGCAAATGTTTGCAGTAAACATTTTTAGGGATGCGTGACAGGGCTGAAAGCCTTGAAAAATCGTCAAGCCCCACAAAAACAGCATAGAGAATCCTGAAGAGCCAAGCACCTTCTGCGCAGACTATTGCAAACAGGTATGGTATGGCCAAATGCAAGGACCTATTAAGGTTCAACACCTATATTAAGGCCCTGACATCCCATCCCATCGCAACAAAATGTATAGATGGAATGAGTAAAAATTGCCATTAAACTGACTTACTTTTTAGACCGAACGTACCGAATCAATTAGCAAACTCAATATTTTTCGTTGACAAAGTAAAAATCCGTGCAATCACTGATTCTTCTACGGATTTATATAGGCTATACCTTTAACAGGCAGTACAAATATGTGTGAAATTACGACTCGTTCTAGTTTTCCATATTTTACTAATCGGAGTTTTTACATCTTTGTAGATTAATGTCTTAAGCTTCAGAGCTTTGCTTACTTAAAGCACAAGAGTGCTGGACTCGTAGTCTCTAAAATTCTTTTCTATAGATCGATGGCCCTATTCGATACTCAGGTATACCTAATGGGCTGATAGTTCTTGCTGCACAAAAGTGTTCTTCATTAATTCCAAGGGATTAATGAATGAAGCTTTTAATTTTATTTTTTATAAAAGTTACCTACATCATATTGTGTTTTTTGCTTTAGAACAAGCCCACAGAGAAAGAATCATGTTAAACATTCAGACTGATATGGTAATCCATCAACTTGTAGAAGCCCAAGCCTTACAGACTCCCGATACAGTTGCCGTTGTGTTTCTTGACAGACAATTGACTTATCGAGAACTCAATCAAAAAGCCAATCAACTTGCTCATCATCTTAGAGAGCTAGGTGTCAAACCAGACGTTTTAGTAGGCGTTTGTATTGAGCGTTCCCTGGAAATGCTGATTGCGCTGTTAGCGGTGCTTAAAGCAGGCGGCGCTTATGTACCCTTAGACCCAAGCTATCCCACCGATCGTCTAGCTTTTATGCTTGAAGATTCTAAGTTGCCTATCCTTTTAACCGAGAAAAGTCAGCTTGAAAAGCTACCGCAGAATTCAGCCCATATTGTTGATATAGAAAGCGATTGGGATTTTATCGCTCAGCAAAATCAAGAGAACTTAGAGACTCAAGTAAATGCTAACAATTTAGCCTATACCATCTACACATCAGGCTCGACGGGTAAACCGAAGGGAGTACAAATTCTTCACGGTGCAGTTGTTAACTTTTTACAATCAATGCGTCAGGAACCTGGTTTAACTGCACGGGATACTCTCTTGGCAGTCACTACCATTTCCTTTGATATTGCTGTTTTAGAGCTTTTTTTGCCCCTTACGGTTGGTGCCCGCATTATTTTGGCGAGTCGCGCAACGGCTTCTGATGGCGCACAGCTCTCTAGACTGATGGCAGAATCTGGCGCAACTTTTATGCAGGCAACTCCAGCTACCTGGCAACTCTTGCTGGCTATAGGTTGGAAAGGCGATCGTACCCTCAAAATTCTTTGCGGTGGCGAGGCCATGACACGAAATCTGGCCAATCAGTTATTGGACCGTTGTGCTTCTCTTTGGAATATGTACGGACCAACGGAGACTACTATTTGGTCTGCGGTGCATCAAGTCGATTCTAGCAATGACTCTGTGCCCATTGGTCACCCCATTGCCAATACCCAAATTTATCTAATAGATCGGGAATGTCAGCGTAAAAGCGATCCTCTCCAGCTTGTACCCATGGGTCAACCCGGTGAAGTATATATTGGCGGTGATGGACTAGCTCGAGGCTACCTAAATCGACCAGAAATGAATCAAGAGCGGTTCATTCCCGATCCATTTAGCAGTAATCCTAGCGCCCGTCTTTATAAGACTGGTGATTTAGCTCGGTATCTCCCAAATGGTAATATCCAATTTATTGGAAGAGTAGATCACCAAGTCAAAATTCGCGGTTATAGAATTGAGCTAGGAGATATTGAAGCAGTTCTAAATGAGTATCCTGGCGTCAAGGAAGCCGCTGTCGTTGTCCAAGAAGACGATCTGAGCAAAAAGCGCCTTGTTGCTTACATTACGTCTAAGCCTTCCTCTACCGCCATAGGACCAATGCTTGAGCCTTGTGCTGCTCATGCTAATATCTCAGACCAATGTAAGGTTCCAGGAGTTGTAATCCCTCAGATCCGTCTTTTTCTCAAAGAAAAATTACCTGAGTATATGGTTCCTTCTGCCTTTGTCCTGATGGAGACAATGCCACTGACTCCCAATGGCAAAATTGACCGACGTGCACTGCCCACCCCTAGCAAAGAAAGACCCGAGCTGACAGAAGTATTAGTTTTACCTCGCAATCCTATCGAGGAAAAACTCACCAATCTTTGGTCTCATCTTCTGGATATCCAGCCCATCGGTATTTATGACAACTTCTTCGATCTGGGAGGACATTCTTTACTTGTTGCTAAAATGGCATCCCAAGTTGAAGAAACTTTTCAACTAGAACTGCCGTTAAGCTGTCTCTTCGAGACTCCGACGATTGCTGGTCTTGCTCAATCTATTGAAAATGCTCAGTATCTTAATGCGGAAATAGATCGATCTAATCAACCTGATTTGCAGGCTGATAGTGTTTTAGACCCCACAATTTTTCCAGAGGTCCATTTCGTTGAATCAACTCAGGAACCTCAAAATATCTTCTTAACTGGAGCAACAGGATTTCTAGGGGCTTTTCTGCTCGATGAACTACTGCGGAAAACTCAGGCTAATATTTACTGCTTAGTTCGTTGTCCCATTCTTGAAGTCGGCAAAGAGAAACTTCAGCGGAATCTAAAGCGTTATTCGCTGCTCCAATATGCCCACAGCGATCGCATTATTCCAGTGCTCGGAGATTTATCACAACCGTTACTGGGACTTTCTCCCCAACAGTTTAATGAGTTAGCAAGTCAGATGGATGTCATCTACCATAACGGAGCATTCGTCAATCTCATTTACCCCTACGCACCATTGCGCCATGCTAATGTCCTTGGAACACAGGAGATTTTGCGATTAGCAAGTCAAGTAAAAGTTAAACCCGTTCATTATATTTCCACCCTTGATGTATTCCATTCGTCGCATTATGAGAACAAAATGCTCTCAGAACAAGATGACTTTGCAGGGTACGCAGGGCCAGATGGAGGTTATGCCCAAAGTAAATGGGTTGCAGAAAAGCTTGTAATGGCTGCCTACGAGCGTGGTATTCCAACGACTATTTACCGACCTGGTATGATTATTGGCCATAGCCAAACCGGAGTTTCAAACACCGAAGATATGGTAGGCAGACTGATTAAAGGACTCATTCAATTGGAAAGCTCACCCAAGATTGATTTACAAATGAATCTGACTCCAGTTGACTATGTGAGCCAATCTATTGTTCATCTATCACGCCAACAAACGTCTTGGGGGCAAGCCTTTCACTTGTCCAATCCCCACCCTTTGTCATTAGAACAACTAGCGTACTACATCCAATCCCTTGGCTACAAGCTGCAACCCCTTTCTTACGAACAATGGTATCAGAAGTTGCTAGGACCTGGTATCGATCGAAAAAATGCCTTAAGTCCCTTCGCTCTTTCCCTAACATTACAAAACAATTTAGAAGTCCTCAACCTAGGAAAAGTGAGTTGTCTGAATGCAACTAAGGAACTCTCGCAAATCTCTACCCATTGCCCTCATATAGATACTAATTTACTAGATACCTACTTTTCATACTTTAGGCAAAGCGGTTTCCTGGAAAAGCCTCAACACTTTAGTCACAGCAATGAAGTTGCTCTAGTCCATGAGGGCAAAAGTCAGGTTACTTTTGTTCTTACGAAGGGTCTTTTACAGCGAAGTTGCTCAATACAGTCCAAACACTGATGGAACAGTCTTAAGATACAACTCTTTGTACAGCACAAAAGCTTGCAAAAATCTCCCGCGCAAGGGTTTCCTGAGAATTATCACATTCTGACCCTAAACAATAGTCCGGACAGAATTAGACAGTTTTAGGGAGAGATAGCCCCGTAGTCAAG
>JAAURS010000406.1 GCA_012032135.1 Acaryochloridaceae cyanobacterium RU_4_10
TAACTCTTAGAATCGGCAAACGAATTTCTGCCGAAGCTGAAATCCCGTTATCTGTCAGCAACGCATCCTGACGGTACCCCCGCACGCTCTGCTGTCCCCCCAATGCAAATTGCTCTAAGGGCACCAATGCTCCCGCAGCCAATTGCAAATCGGTCCGAAACACAATCAAGGTATCCGGTGCCAATAAACGTACGTACTGAGCCTGTCCGCGCCAGCCAAAAAAGCGACTATCCGGCGGTTCGGGGTTGGTTGTGGCATCCAAAATCCCCAAACCCACATTGAATTGAGAACGCACGGCAAAGACATCTTTAGGTCCGCGCTGGGTCCAATCTTGAAAAAAACGTAGCGCAGCAACTCGGGTTGTCCCTGAGGCATCTGCACCTGGAGAAAGCTGAAAATTCTCACCCAGAAGCGTTGTATGACTCTCCTGCCGGGACGCAGTGACCCCCACGGCAAATTCTCGAGTTGCGGTTTGAACGATCGGTTGCCGAAAACTTAAGTCCACGGAATAAGAGTTGCCTGCGATATCAAGAATATCAAACGGCTTTTCTATTACATTCGTAAAACTAAACCCACCCGAAAGTGAAATTGTTCCATTACGAGCATTGACGGGCATGGTATAGCTCATGTTCATCGCATTACTGCCCGTGGTATTGGCATATTCCAGGGTAAAGCGATCGCCAAAACCCAATACATTGCCCTCACTGACCCGCACGCCTCGCCTAAAACTTCCCACACTGGGGGTTCGGTTATTGTCAGCAAAAAATTCTGCTTTAAAAGACTTTGCCTCTTTGATCCTGACCGTCAGGACGCTCAATTCTGGCCGCGAACCCGCCGAAAGATCGGCTGAGATGCTCTGAATGAGAGGATCGAGCTGCAACACTTGCATGGCTTGAAGCAATCGTCTTTGGTTGAGGGGTTTGGCCGTTGCCAGTTTCAAACGGCTCCGTATGTAGTTAGGTTTTAAGCGTTTTGTGCCTGATATCTGAATCTCCTCAACGCCGCCTTCAATGATTTGAATTTTGACCACCGCTCCTTGTTGCGGCAAAGCTTGACCTGCAAGGATGATGGCTCCAGAGTTGACATACCCTTTTTCAAGGTATTGTTTTGTAATTGCGGCTTCTGCTTGAAGCAATTCGGCAAAGGAGATCGGACGTTGGGTAAAGGGAGCGAGGATCTGACTTAACTCTCGATCGCTAAATGCAGTATTTCCATTAAACTCAAATCTGGATACCGTAATGCTTCCAGGGATTTCGGGGCGTCCTTCTGTTCCGGGCAGGGTAGGCGGAGGGATTTCAAGGGGGGGCTGAGGTAAAGGCTGTGGAATTGGGAGCGGTGGTTGTCGGGGGCGTTCTGGAATGGGGGGCTGATTGGGGGGTGGAGTGGTGTTCTGAGCCAAAGTTTTTTCTGTGGGGAATACGAGGGTGGTACCCAGCGTCAAAATAACCCCGATCTCCAGTATTTTGCACCACAGGGACTGACCGCAGATTTTTATCATGCTCAAAAATTAAGTGGGCAATATTTTGTATTGCGCTTAGCCTCTAAATATTACCCGCTCCGGGGATTTTTCACGCGATCTAAAGAATATAAAATAAGCCCGAATTTGAATTGACGTACTATAATAGGTATAGAAACACTTGGGGCTGTAACGGCTTCGACGTTTTAGTGAACGTAGCCTCGTGATTCAGGCCGAGAGTGAGTCACCTCTCGTAAATCCATGACTCAAACAAAACGTAAATGCGAACAACATCGTTCCTTTCGCTCGTCGGGCAGTTGCTGTTGCCTAAAAACCTCTCCGGTTTTTGAGCGTCTTTAGTCAGAATCCGTTAAAGACTTTAGACTTAACCCCCAACGGATGCTCTAACAGATTGCCTTTGGTCGATTTGTCTAGCTAAGAACTCACCAAAGAATCCTATCGTCTGGGACAATTGACGGTCCTTGCTTTTAGGGTATAAAAGCTAAGCCTGTGAACGAATGGGGAGCTAATAACTAGGGCGGACACGGGTTCGACTCCCGTCAGCTCCACTATTAGACAATCCAATGATGTCCAATGACATCCATCAAGCCCTCTCCAGTAGAGGGCTTTTGCTGTTTTAGAGTCCTGTTTAGTCCGAGTTTGTCTATTGCAATCCAGGGGGCATGATTTGTAGGCAAGGTAAAACTCTAAAAAAGCGATGCCCCCATGTTGACTGATATCCAGATACGACAAGCGAAAGGAAACGGCAAAGCCCAACGGCTATGGGACGAGCGTGGACTAGCATGATAGAAATCAATTAACTCGATGATTTTCTGGGGACACAGACCCAAACGCTTTAATAGCACCGGCATCCTCTGCCAGATCCAAGGCGCACCATCGGCGACCAATAAAACCAGGCTGGCGTGAACCACGCCCAATTTGACTAAATACATTTCTAAGAGCGCCATGAATCCTTCCACGGGTTTTTCTTTTTTGTTGCGCCGCAACCGAGTGCGTCCCCCATCGACATTCAACCCAACTCGTTATCCCCGTAAGGTGTCTCCCACAACGAGTTGACCTTGTTGGAGTTGAGCCATCCATTGTTCGGTTAATTGCACGCCCGCTCGCCCAAAGCAATAGGTCAAACGCTCAACCCGTTGCTCACTCAACTCAATCTCCCATTTGCGTAACTGGGTGCGCGCCATTGCAAAGGAGGCACTCATCATCCCGAATGAGGCTACTGTTGACCAGACCAGGGGGGGACGCCTTCTTCCATCCCTAACCACCGCAGGAATGGATAGTATCCCTTGACCACGCTCTTTTCCTCTTTGGCCTGGTTTTACGGACTTGTGTTTGCCTCCCTTGAGGTGGCCTAATCCTCGCCTCAACATGTGATGGACGTTCAGGCTTTCCACATTCCCTAAGGTTTTCACGCTTACCTGTTTTTTCCCTTGACTTTGAGTGCCAAATCCTCTGGATGACTCCGTTCGTTTATTTGCTTCTTGCTGAGCCACAGGACTTTGGCTCAATGAGTGCAGCAGTATGGCGATACTATTGACCTGCTAATTCCAATTCCGTCTGCCGAATTTCTTGTTCTTGCTCTTGGAGTCTTTTGCCATCCCCATCGCTCAACTCTTCTAACTCCAACAATATCTGGATTCTGTTTTTGAACGTTGCAAGCGCTTTGTCAAGGTCTAAGATTGCGGATATAGTCATGTTAAGGGTACGGGGTCTCGTAGTAAGGCTTTGGTAATCTCACATTACTTGACTTTTGCTGGGAACGGCGTTGCTCTATGGTTATCGGTTGCAGGTAGATACGATTGAGGGTGGATTGGTCACGATCGAGACGTTGAAGTAGAGTAAGGTGGTTGGTGAGGCGCAGTCTACCATAACCCTCTTTAGTCACTTTCGTCGGAGTAAAATAGAAAGAAAGGCTGAAACCAAGGAGGGGACTATGACAGCACCTAGAGACCCCAAACCAACGGTCAACTTTATAGATACTTATTGTACCTACTA
>JAAURS010000407.1 GCA_012032135.1 Acaryochloridaceae cyanobacterium RU_4_10
GCGCAGAATTTGCTGTTCACGCAATTGGTTAGTCATCATCAACGGCCTGAAATACACTATTGTCATTCCTGACAGCCTATTTCAGCGATGCCTAAACTGTGGCGAAAAATTCATGACACTAACGAATTATGGTTTTAGTTGTACGAGGGTAAATTTTTGGCAATATCTCTTCTTTACTTGGTTGGGAATGCTTCCCATTATTTTCTACTATGTCAATCTTGGTTATTTTGGAGCTAATTTGTTTGGCGGGAAAAACAATCCTGAAACACTCCTATTTCAAGCTTTAGGTATTATCGCAACGGTTTTGACTGCTTTCTATACAACCAGATTAGCCAAACAAGTTTTATCCGATCGCTAAGCTCAAACCTATCCCCAGTATTGTTCGGCATTCACTTTACGGCTGAATCATCTAATGGACTTTTTGAATGTCTAGGAGAATTTTCCTTCATGCCTCACGACAACCTTCACCCAGCCAATGTGAGACCCCCGATCGCCCCAAAACACCCTCACGTTCACGCCCTGCATGAGGACGAAAGAATAGATGACTATTTCTGGATGCGCGATCGCGACGATCCATCTGTCATAGCCTATTTGGAAGCCGAGAATGCTTATACTGAAGCCGTCATGGAGCCTACCCAATCCCTCCAAACGGCCCTCTACGATGAAATGCTGGCGCGAATTCAGGAAACTGATTTATCGGTCCCCTATTGCAAGGGAGAGTATTATTACTACACGCGGACAGAGACGGGGAAATCCTATCGGATTCATTTCCGCAAGCAGGGTAGCCTGGATGCAACCGAAGAAATCTTGCTGGATGAAAATGCCTTGGCCGCAGGGCAAGAATACTTTGCTTTAGGGGCTTTTGAAGTGAGTCCCAATCATTCCCTGCTGGCTTATTCTGTAGATACTAGCGGTGCAGAATGTTTCACACTGTACGTTCTAGATCTTGTCACGGGCAAACGATCTTCCGAGGCCATTCCCGATACCTACTTCTCGATCGCCTGGGGGAACGACAACCAAACCCTTTTCTATACAACGATCGATGAAGCCCATCGTCCCTTTAAGTTGTTTCGCCACAGTCTGGGAAAAGATCGCAGCGAAGACACCCTGATTTATCACGAGTCAGACGATCGCTATTTCCTCTCTATTGATAAAACCCGTAGCGAAGCCTATTTGCTTCTAAGCTTAGAGAGTATGGTCACCTCAGAGGTGCATTACTTAGACGCCAACTGTCCGAGCGATCCGTTTAGACTCCTTCGACCTCGCACGGCTGGTGTGGAATATGACATCGAACATCACAATGATGTTTTCTATATCCGCACCAATGATGGGGCGATAAATTTCAAGTTAATGAAAGCGCCCGTATCGTCTCCAGACTTCGAGCATTGGGAAACCGTTATTGCCCATCGAGAAGAGACCACAATCTCCGGTATCAGCACGTTTGCAGGTCATCTCATTGTCTACGAACGACACGCAGGGCTGCCCCAAGTCCGCGTCCGCCAGCTTTCCACGGGAGTAGAGCATTACATTCAGTTCCCAGAACCCACCTATGAGGTCTATGAAGGCGCAAATCCAGAGTTTCAGACGGATACGTTGCGATTCAGCTACACGTCTCTTATCACCCCGCTTTCCGTTTTTGACTATCAACTTGGCACCCAGGAGCGCGAACTCAAGAAAGAAACCCCTGTATTAGGCGGCTACGATCGCACCCAATACATCAGCGAACGGATGCAGGCGATCGCACCGGATGGTGCAGTTATTCCCCTCTCTCTGGTGTACAAAAAAGGAATTGGGAAAACGGGCACAAATCCTTTACTATGGTGGGTTATGGGTCCTATGGCTCCAGCTACCCAGATTCGTTCTCTTCAAATCGCCTATCATTGCTCGATCGGGGAGTCGTGTTGGCGATCGCCCATATTCGAGGGGGTGCTGAAATGGGTCGCAAATGGTATGAGGGCGGTAAGTTTCTCCATAAAAAGAATACCTTCACTGACTTCATCGCTTGTGCCGAGTATTTAATTCAACAACAATGGACTTCCCCCCACCATCTTGCAATTCTCGGTGGTAGTGCGGGAGGGTTGCTCGTAGGTGCAACGGTAAACCTGCGACCGGATTTGTTTAAGGCGGCGATCGCTCAAGTTCCGTTTGTGGATGTGGTGACAACCATTCTGGATCCTACCCTTCCTTTGACTGCGATCGAGTGGGAAGAATGGGGCAATCCTCAAGATCCGACGTTCTACCACTACATGAAATCCTACTCGCCTTACGATAACGTCGAAGCAAAAGATTATCCAGCAATGCTGATTACCGCAGGCTTCAACGATCCCCGTGTGGCCTATTGGGAGCCAGCAAAGTGGACTGCCAAACTTCGGTTTCTCAAAACCGATCGAAATGTTTTGTTGCTCAAGACCAATCTGGGTGCCGGACACGGAGGTGCTTCTGGACGATACGAACGGCTCAAGGAAATTAGCTTTGAGTACGCCTTTCTTTTAAACCAGTGGGAATTAAACGATGCACCTGCCCCCTCCTCGGTAATATAGAGACTGTGCGTTACAGCATTTTGAGGCGATCGACGGAGTTTTAAAAAGCATGTTACTCAATAAAAATTTAACAGTTGTCATTACGGGGGCCTCTTCAGGGGTGGGGTTGTACACCGCAAAGGCCATGATTCAAAAGGGATGGCATGTGGTGATGGCTTGTCGGAATGTGGGCAAGGCTGGAGAGGCCGCTCAATCTTCAGGATTTCCTCAGGGCAGCTTCAGTATCAAACAACTCGACCTTGGCGATTTGGAGAGCGTGAGACGGTTTGCCAGGGAATTTAGTGCAAGCGGCAGAAACTTAGATGCGTTGTTGTGCAATGCAGCCATTTACATGCCTCTTTTGAAAGAACCTTACGCAGTCCAGAAGGGTATGAGTTGACCATGACCACCAATCATCTGGGACATTTCCTCCTGTGCAATCTCATGCTGGAAGACATGAAAAAGTCTCCCTACGCCGATCGCCGACTTGTGATTTTAGGGACCGTCACCCACAACCCCGACGAACCGGGTGGGAAAGTCTATCCGCGTCCAGACCTTGGTAAGTTTGAGGGATTTGAAGCAGGCTTTAAAGACCCCATTACAATGGCAGATGGCAAAGCCTTTGAACCTGTAAAAGCCTATAAAGATAGCAAAGTCTGTAACGTCCTGACCATGCTAGAACTGCATCGGCGCTTTCATGATTCTACTGGAATTACCTTTAGCTCTCTCTATCCTGGTTGTGTGGCAGACACGCCTCTATTCCGCAACCACTATCCACTCTTTCAGAAGCTATTTCCCCTATTTCAGAAATACGTCACCAAGGGATATGTGTCTCAAGAGTTATCTGGGGAGAGAGTTGCAGCAGTTCTGGCAGATCCTGAATACAAACAATCTGGGGCTTATTTTAGTTGGGGAAATCGCAACAGTAAGGATCGCAAGTCCTTTGTCCAG
>JAAURS010000076.1 GCA_012032135.1 Acaryochloridaceae cyanobacterium RU_4_10
GCTGTTGTGGGCGATCGTCCTTCTTACGATCTGGCCCAAGCTAAAGGTCGATTGGTTGTTTTGGTTGTCTTTCTTGGCAGACCCGCTGGCCGTCTTGCGAATTGGGTTATCTTCGTTTCAGCGCCCTCAGCAATGGCGGGGTAGAATTTACAAATAGATAGTGATGCACATGAGCTGCTAATGAAAGAGATGTCCTGGGACATCTCTTTCATTGGGCCACTTCAAGTTTGAAGTGCAACACCTGCTCAACACTGATGCCAAAAAGGGAATTCGTAAATCAGACTTCGACGGTGCTAGGCCCTTCTGCAAAATAAGATATAGAGGGGGACTAGGTTAACAAAGCTCACATTGCGCTCAGGCAGTCTTGATCGGGGTGTTGCACTTCATTTTTGAATCGGTGTTGCATGGATGGCAATGAGCATATCCCTTGAGTCAATTACCGCTTAGGAGAATCATGATGAGTCAATATATTCTGGCATTTGACCAAGGCACAACTAGTTCCCGCGCCATCATCTTCAATCGCCAGGGAGAAATTCTCTCCGTTGCGCAAAAAGAGTTTCGCCAGATTTTCCCCCAGCCCGGTTGGGTGGAACACGATGCTGAAGAAATTTGGTCTTCTCAAATTGGGGTTGCCAGTGAAGCGATCGCTCGGATTAGTCTGCGTCCTAGCGATATTGCTGCGATCGGCATTACGAATCAGCGCGAAACGACGATCGTGTGGGATCGTGCCACGAGCAAACCCATTTACCACGCGATCGTCTGGCAAGACCGCCGCACTGCACGCTATTGTGACGAACTGAAAGCAGCGGGACACGAACCTCTGTTTCAAGCAAAAACAGGGCTGATTATTGATGCGTACTTTAGCGGCACGAAGCTCAAGTGGTTGCTCGATAACGTTCCTGAGGCGCGAGACAAAGCAGCTTGCGGCGAACTTGCTTTTGGTACTGTCGATAGTTGGTTGATGTGGAAGCTGACCGACGGACGCTCGCACATCACTGATGCGACCAATGCCAGCCGCACCCTGCTCTTCAATATTCATACCCAGGATTGGGATGACGAATTACTGACCTTACTCGACATTCCGCGATCGCTCCTCCCGACGGTGCGAGATTCTTCCGAAGTCTACGAACATACAGGCGATGAATTTGGCGCAAGAATCGCTATTGCAGGCATTGCAGGCGACCAACAAGCAGCCACCGTTGGGCAGGCAGCGCTACGGTCTGGCATGGCAAAAAACACCTATGGCACAGGCTGTTTTGCACTTCTGAACACAGGCGACAAACCGATTGCTTCTCAGCACAAACTGCTGACGACGATCGGACGGCGGATGCGGGGTCACACGGATTACGCATTGGAAGGAAGTGTATTCGTTGCAGGAGCAGTCGTGCAATGGTTGCGCGATGGATTGGGCATTATCAAAACGAGCGCCGATGTTGAAGCCCTAGCCAGAAGCGTTCCTGACAACGGCGGCGTGTATTTTGCGCCTGCATTTGTAGGATTGGGTGCGCCCCATTGGGATAGTTACGCACGGGGATTGATGATTGGACTGACGCGCGGCACAACGAGCGGCCACATTGCGCGGGCAGCGCTTGAGAGTATTGCTTACCAAAGTGTGGATGTGCTGGCAGCCATGAAACAGGACGCTCATTTAGAGCTATCAGAACTTCGAGTCGATGGGGGAGCATCGCAGAATGACCTATTAATGCAATTTCAAGCCGACATTCTCGGCATTCCCGTCGTCCGTCCCAAGGTTTCTGAAACGACGGCGCTTGGCGCAGCCTATCTGGCTGGATTGGCAGTTGGCTATTGGGACAGTGAGGAAGAAATTATGCAGCACTGGCAATTAGAGAAACGATTTGAGCCCAGTATGAGCACAGACCAACGCGAATTCTTGCTTTCAAATTGGAGACGCGCGATCGACCGATCGAAAGCATGGGAAAGTACTTAATCCATAATCCTTATGAACACACCCATTACACGCCAAGCGATCGTTGCCACCCTACAGCAGCCACAAACCTGGGATCTGATTGTCATTGGAGGGGGGGCAACGGGACTGGGAACTGCGATCGAAGCATCGACACGCGGCTATAAAACCCTCTTGCTAGAACAATACGACTTTGCAAAAGGCACTTCGAGTCGATCGACCAAGCTCGTTCACGGCGGCGTGCGCTACCTCGCGCAAGGGAATCTCAAATTGGTGCGATCGGCGTTGCGAGAGCGGGGGTTGTTACGCCGCAATGCACCTCATTTAGTTCGTGACCTCACGTTTTTTGTACCTGCCTATGCGTGGTGGTCGAAATTCTACTATGGTGCTGGATTGAAGTTATATGACATTCTCGCAGGCAGTTTGAATCTGGCACCGAGTCGCTTCTTGAGCAAAGAAGAGGCGCGATCGCGCATGCCAACGCTGAAAGCAGACGGTCTCTCCGGTGGGATTCTCTACCACGACGGTCAGTTTGACGATGCGCGTCTGGCCGTGACGCTGCTCAGAACCTTTCTCGATGGGGGTGGAACCGCGCTCAATTATTGTCCGGTTACTGGATTAATCAAAGAAGGCGATCGCGTGATGGGTGTACGTGCAACCGATAGCGAACATACGTTTGAACTACGGGCCAAGGCGGTCATCAACGCAACGGGAATCTTTGTCGATACCATTCGGCAGATGGACGATCCGACCCAGCCCAAACTCCTATCACCCAGTCAAGGCATTCACCTGGTGGTTGACAAACGCTTTCAGCCTAGTGAAAGTGCGATGATGATTCCCAAAACAGAAGATGGACGGGTGCTCTTTGCAGTTCCGTGGCACGACAAAGTGGTTCTGGGCACAACCGATACTGCGGTTGATGAAATCGCGATCGAACCGCGTCCGCTAGAGGCGGAAATTGAGTTTATTTTGCGAACGATTGCGAAATATCTAGTCAATCCACCCACTCGTGCGGATGTTTTGAGTGTGTTTGTCGGACAGCGACCGTTATTGAAGTCGCCTAAAACGAAGCAGCAATCCGATGAAGTTGGTTCGACTTCAACCTTATCCCGCGAACATGTGATTCAAGTTTCCAGTTCTGGGTTAATTACCGTGACAGGTGGTAAATGGACGACCTATCGGCAAATGGGTGAAGAAGTCGTAGATTTCGCGATTGCGAAGGCTTCTCTTCCACCCACTACATCTGTTACTGCTGATTTACACTTGCATGGCTGGACGGATCGACCTTTTCCAGAACCGCTTAATGTTTATGGTAGTGATGCTACAGAACTTCAAACTTTGCCCGGTGCAGACCGTCTGCTCCACCCCCGCCTCCCCTATACCGAGGCAGAAGTTCGCTGGGCGGTACGGTATGAAATGGCGCAAACAGTGGAAGATGTACTATCCCGTCGCACTCGATCGCTGTTGTTGGATGCTGCGGCCAGTATTGAATCTGCAACGCGCGTCGCTCGGATTTTGGCAGAAGAGTTAGGACGTGATGCGCTTTGGCAACAGCAACAAGTGAAGGACTTTACAACGCTCGCACAGGGCTATCAACTTGCGGAGCAACCGCGATCGGTAGAGGCAACTGCATCAGCCTGAAAGCAATGTAGATAAACGATCGCGGAGTATAGTCAGTTTACAATGCATCTGAGCGATCGGCTTCATCCTGAATTTCATCTGTACGTTCTTTCACAGCTTTAAAGAGAGCTACTTCGTTAAGCTGGACATCAAACAAGATGGGAACGCCATCTTCATCCAAACAGATTTTGCAAGTCTCTGGGTTGTATAGGTAGAGAATCAGTTCTTTAACAGAAGATTTTGAGCGCGAATTTTCTTCCGGTGGTTGCTCAATTTTTGTCTTAATTCGAGCGGCAATGATACCGTGGGTAAAGTCTTCAAGGTGACTTGAACGGATCTGGATGGGCTGTTTTAACTGCACGATGTCGCCACGTCGCATCACTTTATTCCTCATCCAAATTGCTTCTGTGATTCATCAGCATACAGTAGGTTAATTGCATGATTCTTGGTCCGCAAGGCCCAAACTCAGGCCAATTTCTAAATGACCGTTGGGTAGCACAAGGTCAATATCGGTTTAGTAAGAGAGCGTCATGACTGACAAACCTCTGAGCTTAATATTTTTACTCTAATGGCATTATAGGTCAACCATTGCGAACACCCAGTGCATCGCGATCGCTCAACAGCGTCACCCATCTATCCTCTTAAGACCATCCGCAACCGTTCTGAATAACGATATCCTTATCCGTAAACAAATAATTCCTACACCTCATGCGCCACAAAGATTTCAACTCTGACGACCGATCGCCCATCCTTTCCTCCAGATTTTGTCCCTCAAACTCTAACCCCGATCGCGCGTTCCAGTTGGAGGCTGCTGGTTTGTTATGATTGCTGCCTCTGGCTTGCGATAAAGATTTACGTTATGTAAATACATTACATGAGATACACTTGGAACAAGGATAAAAATTCTCAAAACATCAAACAACACGGGATTGCGTTTGAGGATGCAAAGCGGATTTTTGATGGGTTGACCCTTGAACGGGAAGATGACCGTTTTGATTACGGCGAAACTCGCATCTATGCGATTGGTCTGGTCAACGGAATGGAAGTTACGGTGATTTACACCGACAGAGACGATGATGAGAGACGCATTATTTCAGCTTGGAGGGCAGAACCCCATGAACGACGAGCCTACTGGCAAAACATTAACTGACGGTTCCGCGACGGATTGGGAGCGTCTGCGCCACATGAGCGATGCAGATAGTCATGCTGCTGTGGTTTCTGACCCTGACATCATTCCTACCGATGAGGATTTTTGGAGAAATGCCAAGGTAGTTTTGCCAGAACGGAAACCTACTATTACGATTCGGCTTGATGCAGACGTGCTCGCATGGCTAAAGAATCAAGGCAAAGGCTATCAGACCCGCATTAATGCGATTTTGCGGTCTTACATGAATGCCCAGAACGATGGGGTATCAAACAATCCAAAGACTTAATGGCGACGATCGCACGTTCCAATTCAAGACTAGAAAGGGTTTGCGAATCGCCCACTCTATCCTCAATATTTCGCCTCACAAAATAACTCAACTCCTTATCCTAATCACGCCTTATAATTAAAGACAAAAGTGATAGTGAATTGATGGAGCTACATTGCAATACAAAAACTAACTTACCGATTGCCGTATCTGTTTATGAAATAGATATGGAATTGTAGAAGGCTGGTGTAATTGGTCAAGTCACGATGTATGAACTTAACCAGAGGTGTCTGCCTCCGACCACATCGCTGAAGACTAAACAATGAAACGAATTTGTGAAACTTCAAACGTCACCAAGCCGTGTTTCTATATCGGTTCAAATATCCAATCACAAATATTATGGAAGATAACTTTTCTGACTTCATTCTTAGAACTCTATATATTTTTGAAGGAAACTACTGGCAGTTTAAGCATGTATTTCAAGATTTCTCTCAACTTTCTATAAGTGACGAGTACATGTTCGATGAAAGAAAAAGCTTAGATCTCTACTTTCAAGCAAGCCAAGAAATCAGCCGATTATTTCACAATTACGTATCAGCATGGTTTTCTCAAAAAGAGCATACAAGCGTTATTCATAAAAAGCTTAAGAAGAGTGAGAAGTCTTACTTAAGAGAATTTGCAATAGAATATCAAGAAAGACTAGACAAATCCATAAAGAAATCAACCGAAAATATTTTTATAAATGATCTTAGGAGATACATTCAACACAAGGCTATTCCCCCTTTATGTAAAATAATGACACTCAACAATGATGGAGCTTCTGTTTCTTTGTGCTTCGATTCAGACAAGATAAAAGATTTTGACTGGAAGAAAGAATCTAAAGAGTATATTTTATCAAGACAAAACATTCATCTTGATGAGATAGTTGACAGTCATTTTTGTGTGGTTAAAAAATTTCATGAGTGGATCTACTTTCGAGATCTACAATTGAGTCCTTATAATTTCACAATTAATAAGCACATGAGTTTTGAGGAATGGTTAAAGTCTAATGAGCATCTACTAAATCATTAGTAAACTCATCGAACAGTAGGATTAGATCCACGGAAGTATCTAAACTATGAGCAACTATAGAACACTCAGCGAGATAACAGAAGATTACCTCCGCAAGCACCCCGATGAAATCGACGATTACATTACCGTGCTGTTTGATGAATATGCAGATAGCGGCGATGCTGCTGCGCTGCTGTCATCTCTACGGATTGTCAGCCGCGTCAAGGGCGTCAGTCAGATTGCCGAAGTCTCCGGTCTCAGCCGTAAAGGATTGCAAAAAGCCCTTTCTGAAAATGGAAACCCGCAATTCAGCAGCGTGAATGCGATCCTGAACGCGATGGGCTACCGCCTAGCATCACAAAAGCTATCGTCTTCTGCGCACGTCCCACAATAGCTTTCAGGTTCTCCCGACACCTTGAACCCTGCTACACCAATATATTTAAATTCTATCAGCAGCTTTATCATATGCAGAATCATGAAAATCAAAACTTAAGACATCCACTCTCATGACCTTAGGTAAATCATTAATCTTGTAGACAATTCTATATGCGTCGCCTAGATAATAAATATCAAAAGTTTTGCACCCTGCTAGTTCTCTTCTGGGATCTAAATCATGCCCTTTCAAGCCACGTCGATTGTAAGGATCGACCTTCAAAATTTTCTTGAAAATATTTTCAAAATCCTCTTGAAGTTGTTCAGGTAGATTTGGGATATCTTGCTTGCCAACCTGATGGTGAACTTTAACAAAAAACTCAGACAAGATATCCACTCTCTCTTATCTTTTTATCTAATTCTTCTAAGTCAACTTCTTCGTCTCGTTCCATCACTGTAATCCATTTATCAGGATCTTCAAGATCGTTAAGCCTTTGAATAGCTTTAGCTTCAGCAGAATTTGGACTGAGAGCAATCATCTCGCCATCTATTTCAATTGGAATACCTTGAGGCTGAAGATGGGTGTTTATACTTTCTAGCTTTTGCTGTATTGCCAGGGCATCTGACTTTGCGCTCTCTATGTAAGCCAGTATCTTAAGTCTTTCATTTTCGCTGACACCTTGGATTTTCAAATCATCATCTGAAGGAAATGGATGGTTTATCGTACTCGTGACAATAAGCTCAACTTGATTGGAAAATAAAATATCATCAATTTCAGTTTGAGCGAGATGAAACATGCAGACTCAACACATTTAAGAATACAATTAACTCCGCTTGAGTACTTCTTTATTTGCTCCAGCGAACTTTTTTCAACAGTTGACCGAATCAGAAGGTAAAGACCATTGTAAGCAAGAGCATGAATTTCTAGTAAAAGTTTGGACTCAGATAAATTAGATTTATCATCTTCTGTCAAGATGTCTCCATATTCAGATAAGTAGAGATGAAGCTGACGGGCAACTTGATCTGTAAGCTGACTTTTTTTAATAAGGGCTTCAAGATCATCTGGCAGAACAATATAATCACGAAGAGTTTTATATAGACTTTTTATGTCAGCCAACTCCCGAACGGCTATTTCAAATTTTTGTTTTTCAAAATCAGTCAAATTCTCAAAAAATTGACTGGGTTCCATCAAGGAAAGCAGATGGAAGCATTTTTCCAGATGTTGCTTCACAAAATCTTCAGTTTCGTGGATATCAGGTAAACAGACAGACATACGCTTTCCCCATCGGTTCTTCCATTTTCTCACATTAAACGCAGGAATGTAACACTTCAGGTAAAGCCGAAAACCCAAAACCACTATCACACAAGGTTTTGAATCGTGCCGTTCGATCGGCCCAGGTGCAGAAAATTTCTGTACTGAGTTAGTCTTACGTTATTCAGCGGACAATCGCGAGGCTCGCAGTTGTCCGCAGGCTGCATCCCGATCCAATCCTCGTGATTGCCGCACACTCGCCGCAACATTATGTTTTTTCAGCGTTGCCAAAAAGATACTGAGTTGTTGCGGTGAAGGACGTTGATAATCGGCTTCATCGATCGGATTGTAAGGAATCAGATTCACATGGGACTGAAACCCTCTTAATAACTTGGCCAATTCCACAGCATGTTCTGGGCGATCGTTGAATCCAGACAGCACAATATATTCAAAACTAATCCGTCGGCTGGTGCGCCCCACATACTCTCTGCAATCCGCCATCAGCGCTTCAAGACGATAGTTTTTGGCACTGGGTACCAGTTTTTCCCGCAAAACTTGGTTGGATGCATGAAGGCTAACCGCCAAGGTCACCTGCAACCCATATTCCGCCAACCGAGGAATCCGTCCCGGAACCCCCACCGTAGAAATCGTAATAGATCGCTGACCGATGCCGATATCTTCGTTGAGCGATCGCACCGCCGCCATCACATTATCCAGATTCAGCAAAGGTTCGCCCATGCCCATAAAGACAATGTTGCTGACCCGTTCCTTAAAGTCTTCTTGGACCGTTAACACCTGGTCCACAATTTCATGACAGGCTAAATTCCGCAGAAAGCCACCTTTCCCCGTCGCGCAAAATCGCAGGCCATGGCACAGCCCACTTGGGAGGAAACGCACACCGTCAAGCGTCGGGCGGTGGGGATACCTACGGTTTCAATGATTTGTCCGTCGGTCAGTTTCAACAAATACTTGACCGTCCCGTCCACCGCCTCAGATCGATGGTGCAAGATCGATCGCCCCACCGGAACATCCGTTACTTCTTCTCGCCATTGCTTAGAGAAAACTGTGATGTCAGAGAGCGATCGCGCCCCTCTTTGATAAATCCATTGGTGAAGCTGTTGGCCTCTGTATGCAGGCTGTTGCTGTTGCTGCATCCATTCTGTCAACTGCACCTTTGATGCCCCTAACAATGGCGGCAATTGCGGTGCAGTACAGTCAGCTAGCTCCTTCAGATGCGATCGCGATCGTTCGGCCTTGGAAGGGCGGGGGGATTTGACAGGGCTTTTGGCATAGGGATTGGAGCAGAGTTTTGTAGAGGAGATCCACCGTCATTCTATCCCCTCAGATTTGTGAGATTGTCATGTGGACATCTCGACTTAAAGCTGAAGTCATTACACTCGGCCCCCCAACCCCCCAAATTGGGACTTTAATCAATCTTAAGTCCCCAATTTGGGGGTTTACGGGGCTTCGAAGGGAGCTTTCAACCCATACGGCTAAGGTTAAATACACCGATAGGACTAATGCGATCGGGATCTCACAAAACATTTGTCTAGATTGGCAAAAATTTATTGAACGAACGTGCTTTTGCAGCCTATAATTAAAAGGCTGTGACTTCATACATTGAAGAGGAAGTGATATGTCGCGATATCGGGGCGCTCGCCTTAGAATTGTGCGCCGCCTGGGAGAACTGCCAGGTTTGACTCGTAAAGCGGCTCGGCGGGCTTATCCGCCAGGGCAACACGGTCAAGCACGCAAAAAACGGTCTGAATATGCGGTTCGTTTGGAAGAGAAGCAAAAACTTCGTTTCAACTACGGTCTGTCAGAACGTCAATTACTGCGTTACGTTCGCAAAGCACGTCGGGCTGGTGGTTCCACGGGTACGGCATTGCTACAAATGTTGGAAATGCGGTTGGATAACACGGTGTTTCGTTTGGGCATGGCCCCACGATTCCCGCTGCGCGTCAGTTGGTCAACCACGGCCACATTACCGTCAATGGCAAGATGGTCTCCATCCCGAGCTATCAATGCCGTCCGGGTGAAGAAATTGGGGTCAGAAATCGAGATCATTCTCGCAAGATGGTTGAAACCAATATCCAATTCCCTGGACTTGCCAATGTTCCCAGTCACCTTGCCTTAGATAAAGCAAAACTCACCGGACAGGTCAATGGTCTGGCCGAACGGGAGTGGGTGGCTCTAGAAATTAACGAACTGTTAGTGGTTGAGTATTACTCTCGTAAGGGCTAACCCTAGTTCTATATAAAAAATTTACGCGGCATGTTTTCACACTTCTAAAGCCGACCCTCGAAACCGTCAGTTAGAGGGTCTTTTTTATGGGCGTTCTGGGTCCATGCGCTGGCGCAAAATAAGTTCTGCGATCGCCAGATCTGCCGGAGTCGTAATTTTCAAATTGGTCTCTTCCCCCATCACAATATGAACGGGTAAGTCAAATTTTTCAAACAGTGCCGCGTCGTCTGTCACTTCCCAACCCTGACGGCGGCCCTCTTCATGACAAGTTTTCAGTTTCTCAACATCAAACCCTTGGGGCGTTTGAGCCGCCCAAAGCTGAGCGCGATCGGGTGTGGAACAAATTTGTTGCTGTGCGTCCACCATCTTTGATCGTGTCTTTTACTGGAACTGCCGCTACAAACCCACTGTATTTTTCTAGGGCCTGAGCGCAACGATTCATCAAATCCGGCGTACCCAAACACCGCGCTCCATCGTGGATGAGGACGTATTTTGCATCGGGAGGGAGTGCCTGCAAACCGTTGTAGACCGATTCTTGACGAGTGGTGCCGCCTTGAATCAGTTGGATGGGTTTAGAGAGCGCCAAATCTTGGATTAACTGCTCCCACATCGGCCAGTCTTCCGGTTGACCCATGATGCCAATCCAATGAATCGCTTCTGCCGCCTCCGCTGCAAGTAAAGTCCAAGCCAAGATGGGTTTGTCCAAAAGGGTCAAGCGCAGCTTATTCTGCTGGCTCCCCATTCGTTTGCCCATTCCCGCAGCCGGAATCAAAAGGTGCATGTGAGGCTTTAACCCAATATCGTCAAGTCCTAGCATCCCATTTGATTTGGACTTCTACAAGTCAAGGGCTCCTTGGCATCTGCTTAAAAACCTCATCTCTTCTTAAAGCAATGAACCCTTGGTCATCCCTTACAATGAAGAACGGTGGCTCTATGCCCATCAACCGCTTCAATCCATTTTTGCAAGAGATCTAAATGACGCGCTTCCTAGCTCTGATCCCCGGCGGAATTAGCGACCAGCTTTTATGTTTTCCCATGCTGGAAAGCCTTCAGCAACAGTATCCGCAAGCCCAGATTGATGTTGTGGTCGAACCGCAGGCCAAGGCCGCTTACCGGATCAGCCCAGTAGCCAAACAAGTCTTGACCTATAACTTTCAAGGCCGTAATGGTCCGGCAGATTGGGGCAATTTGGTGGGCTGGGTCCGGGAACGAGAATACGATGGCCTCATATCCCTCGATCGCGGGTTATTTAGAGGACTCTTACTGTGGCTGATGGGGATTCCCAAACGGGTGGGTTATGCAAAGGTTCCCAACGCCCTGTTTATGACTGATACAGTTACCCTGAAGCCCAAACAATACGCTGCCCAGATGTATTACGATCTCCTGGACGGGATGCACATTCATACACCTTGCCCCCCTTTATCCATTCACATCCCCCTTAAAGATAGGGAGTGGGCTGAAGCAGAACAGGAAAAGTTAGGGTTAGATCTAACGCAGGGATATGCCATTATTCATGGGGGTTCCCTTGCCGAGCATCAAGAAAAAGGCGCGGCGAATATTTATTCTAAATCAAGCTGGCAGGCGCTTGTGAAGGGATTTCAGCAACGACAGCCCGATTTGCCCGTTGTTTTGGTGCAATCTCCTGGCGATCGCGCGTGGTTTAAGTCTTTACTTGAGGTTTGTCCTGGACTCAAGGTGAGCACACCGCAAGATTTGGGTAAGTTTGCAGCGCTCATCGCTGGCGCAAAGCTGATGGTCAGCACGGATTCTGATGCGATGCATATCGCTGTAGCAGCCGGAACCCAGTTATTTGCTCTCTTTGGCCCCTCGGATCCAGATCGAGTTTTGCCGAAAGACGAACGCTTCACGGCCCTGCGATCGCCTACGGGCAAGGTGTCCGATATTGCCCCCATTCAAGTGTTAGAGAAGATTTGGGGCAAGTAATAGAGCGGGCTGGCGATCGTACAAATTCTTTGCGACTAGCTTAGCGATCGCCTTGAATTAAACCTCAAACCCAATCTGCTGTTTCATGATTTGTTTGTACAAAGACTCTTTGACCATCATTTGTCGGTAGAGATCCACCAAAAAGTCTTGAGCTTGTTCGCGGGACAAGTCTTTTACCTGTTCAGAAAACGCACGTAGACTGAACTGTTGTTCCAATGAAAGATCGAAGGGTGTATTCATAATTCCCCCAGACATCGGTAGTGTTTAGACTAGTTTGCCCAAGCTGCTTGTATTTAAATCATTTTGACTTTTATTCTGCGATCCTCCTGTGATAGATGTCACGGTTTTGAGGTGATAAGAATCGCACCTATTTCAATAGATTTGCTCCACCCTTGGTAAAGAGAATCCAGCGGAGCCCCTATGACTGAAATCGTCAAACCCTTAATCACGATGTCTTTCTACACATTTTTATTTTCTTTGACGATTTCATTGATCGCTGCACTGTAGTTTGGGCATAACTGACGCAAGGGAGTTCCAAAGCCACCGCCTCCAGGCGTTTCGATTTCAAATACGTCCCCAGGCTGCATCAAGACTTCAGCTTTGCTGCCTAGCAGTTCGGTATCACCATTGTGTCGTTTGACGAGATTTCGCCCCACTGCGCCGGACTCACCTCCTTCCAATCCAAACGGGGGAATACTCCGATGTCCAGACAGAATGGCTGCGGTCATGGTCTCGCGAAACTGAATTTGACGAATGACGCCTTTGCCGCCGTTGTGGCGTCCTTTGCCTCCGCCACCAGCCCGGATTGAGAAGGATTCAACCAGCACGGGGAACCGCCACTCCAATACCTCTGGATCGGTTAAGCGCGAATTGGTCATATGGGTCTGAACGGCATCAGTGCCATCAAAGGAAGCACCTGCTCCGCTGCCGCCGCAGATCGTCTCATAGTATTGGTAGTGCTCGTTGCCAAAGGTGAAATTGTTCATGGTGCCTTGGGCGGCTGCCATCACGCCAAGGGCACCGTACAATGCATTGGCAATCGCCTGAGAAGTCTCAACATTTCCTGCCACTACCGCAGCGGGATAGTTGGGATTGAGCAAACAGCCCTGTGGTACAACGATCTCGAGCGGCTTGAGACAGCCTGCATTCAGGGGAATATCATCATCCAGTAAAGTGCGGAAGACATAGAGAACCACGGCTTTGCAAATAGCAAGGGGGGCATTCAGATTCGTCGATTGCTGGGGCGACGTGCCTGTAAAGTCAATGCGAGCCGTGCGATCGCCCTTATGAATCGAAATCTCAACGTGAATTTGGCTGCCATCATCTAGCGGATAGGTAAACTGGGAATCTTTCAAAATCGCGATCGCCGCCGCACGGATTCCTCAGCATTGTCTTGGACGTGCTGCATATAGGCTTGTACTGTATCTAGACCATAATGCTCGACCATTTGAAGTAGTTCTTTGCCTCCCCGTTCGTTGGCTGCAATTTGGGCTTGCAGGTCTGCAATATTTTGATGTGGATTGCGAGCCGGATAAGGCCCAGACGTTAGTAATTGCAGCAATTCTGATTCTAGGAATTGTCCTCGATCGACCAATTGAACGTTATCGAGTAGGACACCTTCCTGCTCGACGGAAGTACTGTGCGGTGGCATAGAACCTGGCGTAATGCCACCAATATCAGCATGATGCCCCCGCGAAGCCACATAGAACAAAGGATGGACGGGATTGCTTGCAGAAAAGATAGGCGTTATCGCCGTGATGTCAGGTAGATGGGTTCCGCCATTGTAAGGATTGTTGGAGATGTAGACGTCTCCAGGCTTCAAGGTATTGCCTTTAGCGCGAATTAAACTATGAATACTTTCGCCCATCGAACCGAGATGGACGGGAATGTGGGGTGCATTGGCAACCAATTGTCCGTGCCGATCGAAAATCGCGCAGGAGAAGTCCAGTCGCTCTTTAATGTTGACGGAGTAGCTGGTGTTTTGGAGCGTAATGCCCATCTCCTCAGCGATCGCCCCAAACAGGTTATTAAAAATCTCTAGCAAAATAGGATCGGGTTTCGCTTGGGCAGCGGACTGCACGGGAGCAATTTGTGAATCTTGGGTTCGAGTCAGGACTAAATTATTGCGATCGGTTATTTCTGCGCTCCATCCCGGTTCGATGACATTAGTGCCCGTAGGTTCGACAATCAGCGCCGCTCCTGCAATGCGATCGCCCACGCTGAGGTCGCAACGGTGGTATACAGGTGCGTCATGCCAGGTGCCCTTGGCGAACAGGGGAACGGTTGCAGTGGCTTCTAAAGGGGACGTTCTGCTGGATGCTAGAGCAACTGGGGTTGACACGGAGGCAGTCGAACCATCCGATTGCCCGACGACCTCAACAGACACGGCTTCTATGATTAATGTTTTATGCTGCATCGCAAAACCGTAGCGTTGCTGGTAGGCTCGCTCAAACTGAGATCGCGTCCTCTCCAGCGTATCCCATGCCACCATTAGAGCTGAGTCGGTGCCTTCATAACGCAAATGGACTTTCCGCAATACTTGAATTTGCTCGGCGGTGATGCCTTGTGCGACCAGTTCAGCTTGTCCGGCCTGGGTTAATGCCTCGAATGCTCGTTCTAGCTGCGTCAGGATTGCATCCGTTAGGGGTGCTTCGATGGCTTGTTCTTTGAGCGATCGCACATCGGCCAACCCAATTCCGTAGGCAGATAGAACCCCTGCATAGGGATGGAGGAATATCTGCGACATTCCTAACGCTTCTGCGATCGGGCAAGCGTGCTGGCCTCCCGCACCTCCAAAACAGCACAGTGTATATTCTGTAACGTCGTACCCTCGCTGAATCGAAATTTTTTTGATTGCAGTTGCCATTTTGTCAATGGCGATCGCCAAAAAGCCTTCTGCAACCTGTTCTGGAGCGCAGAAATCACCCGTTGCCTCGCCAATCTGAGTGGCTAAAGCTTCAAACTTCTGCTGTACTATTTCTTTGTCCAGTGGCAGATTTCCTGTTGGCCCAAACACTGATGGAAAGAACTCAGCTTGCAACTTGCCCACCAAAACATTGCAATCGGTTACGGTGAGCGGGCCATTATGACGGTAGCAAGCGGGGCCAGGAAATGCTCCTGCTGACTCCGGGCAACGCGGTAACGGGAGCCATCAAACTCCAGGATCGAACCACCCCCTGCTGCGACCGTGTGAATGGCCATCATCGGTGCCCGCAATCGGACACCCGCCACTTCGGTTTCAAAGGTCCGTTCGTACTCGCCATTGAAGTGGGAAACATCGGTAGATGTACCGCCCATGTCAAAACCAATAATTTTATGAAAGCCAGCGATCGCACTGGTTTTGACCGCACCGACAATGCCACCTGCGGGACCGGACAAAATGCTGTCTTTGCCTTGAAATTGCTGGGCATCGGTCAGGCCACCATTGGACTGCATAAACATCAATTTGCAGGCAGATGCAGTCTCCAATGTCGATAGTTGTGCGGCAATGCGATCTACATAGCGACGCAGAATGGGAGATAGGTAAGCATCCACCACAGTCGTGTCACCTCGGCTGACGAGCTTCATCAAGGGACTGACTTGATGGGAAACAGAAATTTGCGTAAATCCCATTTCCCGCACGATCGCTGCCACTTGTCGCTCGTGGCTGGGGTAGCGGTAGCCGTGCAGAAAGGCAATCGCACAAGACCGGATGCCTGCTGCGTAGACGGTTTGTAAAGCGTCCATCAGCGCGTCATCGATCTGAACCGGAACGAGTTCTTCCCCTTGAGCGCTGTAGCGTTCTTCTACTTCAATGACCTGCTCGTAGATAGGTGTGGGTAGGATAATTTGCCGTGCAAAAATGTTGGGGCGTGCCTGGTAGCCAATTTTCAGGGCATCGCGGAATCCTTTAGTGATCAGGAGTAGGGTGCCATCGCCTTTGCGTTCTAGCAATGCATTGGTAGCAACAGTGGTACCCATTTTTACTACCGCAATTTGCTCCGCAGGAATGGGGGTTCCTGTTGGGATGCCCATCACATCGCGAATTCCCTGAAGGGGAGCATCGAAGTAGCGATCGGGGTTTTCTGATAGCAGCTTATGGACGACGATCTCACCATTGGGGCGTTGGGCCACAATATCGGTAAAGGTACCGCCGCGATCGATCCAAAATTGCCAGCGCGGCGCTATCTCAGAATGAGTGGGGTTCTTTTGGGGGTCAAGGTCTATCATCACTTTACGGAGATGAACATTCACGTTCTTGGCCGCGTAGTTGGTAGCCGCTTCAATCAACAAATCAGACTCTGCTATCTCTAGTAGTCCACCAAAGGAACTCTGCCTAGTTCAAGGATGTAAGAACAGGGTATAAGTTTTCTAGCTTAAT
>JAAURS010000077.1 GCA_012032135.1 Acaryochloridaceae cyanobacterium RU_4_10
TATGTTAAGCTGTTCATAGTTCTAAAAGGAGCCAAAATATGTCTACCGTTACCCAAATGAAATGTGCCTGCGAATCTTGCCTGTGCATCGTTCCGCTCTCTGATGCCGTCTTTAAAGACGATAAGCCCTATTGTGGTGAAGCTTGTGCCAACGGTCATCCTGCGGGTCAAGGCTGCGGACATACGGGCTGTGGTTGCAACGCTTAGATTTTGTCCAATACGGTTTATCAATGCTTGACGATCCGGCTGAAAAAGCGACGATCCAAGAAATTGAGGGTGGGGAAGATCTTTGTTGTGATGTTCCCTATCCTCATCACGCTGACCCTACCAACTTTGTTCGGCCCGAAACGCTGACGGTTGAGAAAGCGCAGCGTATGTCAGAGTTTCTGGGCTTTCTGGCCGATACCAATCGGCTGCGAATTCTGTCCCTGCTGACGGATCATGAAATGTGTGTGGGTGATTTGGCGATCGCCTTAAACATGAACGAATCCGCTGTGTCCCATCAGTTGCGGACACTCCGCGCTATTCGGCTAGTGAGTTTCCGCAAGCAGGGGCGACATGTGTTCTACCGTCTGCAAGATCACCATGTTGTCACCTTTTACCAGGCGATTCTGGAGCATTTGAATGAAACGACCGCGTAGCGCCAATTTGAACAGACCCTTTATCGCAGCAAGAGCGCCGCTTCCTTTGCAAAATAAGTCAAAATCAGGTCTGCCCCTGCCCGTTTTAGGCTCGTGAGCGTTTCCAGCATGACGGCTTTTTCATCGATCCAGCCTCGCTGGGCAGCCGCTTTAATCATGGCGTACTCCCCACTCACGTTGTAGGCCGCCACAGGTAAATTTGTGTGCTGCCGAATCTGACAGATGATATCCAGGTAAGCCAGGGCAGGCTTCACCATCACAATATCTGCTCCTTCCGCAATATCCAAATCTACTTCCTTAAGCGCTTCTCTCGCGTTTGCTGCATCCATTTGATAGGTTTTCTTGTCCCCAAACTTCGGGGCTGAATCCAGCGCATCTCGAAAAGGGCCATAGTAGGCCGACGCATATTTTGCAGAATAGGCCAGAATGCAGACATCCCAATGGCCTGAATCATCCAGTGCCTTCCGAATGGCTCCTACGCGACCATCCATCATGTCAGAGGGGGCAACCCAGTCGGCTCCTGCTTGCACCTGAATCAGTGCCATTTTTGCTAACACCTCAACCGTGGAGTCGTTGAGAATGCGGCCTTGCTCATCTACTAAGCCGTCATGACCTAAGCTGCTGTAGGGGTCTAGTGCCACATCGGTAATCACCACCAGATCCGGAAATTCTTGCTTGATGGCTTTCACCGTCTGCGGGATTAAGCCTTCTGGGTTCAGGCTTTCTGTGGCTTGAGGATCTTTTTGGTGGTCTGGAATCAGCGGGAAGAGGGCGATCGCCCCAATTCCCACAGCCTGAGCATCCTCAATTTCGCGCAACAGCTCATCGAGGGAATAACGGTAGCAACCTGGCATCGAAGGCACTTCCACTTTTTGCTGCGTTCCTTCCATGACAAATAAGGGATAAATTAAGTCATGAACCGTCAGCACGGTTTCTCGAACCATGCGGCGAATCGACTCAGACTTACGGAGACGGCGAGGTCGTAACGTCATGCAACACATTCCTGAATAACGTTGGCAAAGACAAAGCTTATAGACTAAAATGATAATCATTATCTTAATCACTTTAAAGCGGCTCAATCAAGCCTAAGATTGATTCAGTGAGTGAATAGCCATGTCTGCACTAAGTCATTTGACTCCTCATCAAACGACCGTTTTTAATCTGCTGAAAACCCTTGAGTCAGAGGTGTCGGCTCAGACACTTTATGCTGAGCTTCGAGCGCAGAAGCATCGCCTTGGTTTGGCTACGGTGTATCGTGCGCTGAAACATCTACAGCTTCAAGGGGTTGTTCAAGCTAGGTCGTTACCGAATGGAGAAGCAGTCTATAGCTTGGTGTCTGAGGAGAAGCACTATGTCACCTGCGTGAAGTGTGGAACCTCGGTTCCCTTAGAACACTGTCCCATTGACGAACAGACGATGCCCCAAGCGGTTGCACCTCATTTCAAGATTTTCTATCACACCCTAGAATTTTTTGGACTGTGTTCTCCTTGCCTAGAGCAAGAGACTGTAACTTAAGCAGGTCAGGCTCTAGCGTTAGCAAAACATAGTGCTTATTTCGTCGGCATAGCAGCCGCTGCGCTTCAAACTGCTTCAGCAGTCGAGTCACCGTGACGCGAGACGTGTCAGCTAATTCAGCCAAGTCCTGGTGGGTGATGCGAATGTCGATCAGGCATCCCTCTTGAATGGTGTAGCCAAACTTTTCAAAAAGCCAGAGCAGTAAACTCCAAAGTTTCTCAGCCACTGAAGCTTGCCGCATAATCCAGGCCAGTTTCTGGAGCGTTTTGACCTGCTGATATAGAAACGGCAGCACTGACTCCTGATGCGGGTCTAACCCGCGAACCATCACAGGTGTCATGCAGAACATTTCATAAGGTTGGATTGCGGCGAGAGGTATCCCTACAACATCTCCCGCTCCCCAATAGCCCAGGCTAATCACCTTACCTGCTTCAGTCCAAGTCTGGGTTCTGACAATTCCGCGCTGAATTTCCCACAAAACGTCTGCCTGTGCAGGAATCTGGTCGGCGCGGCTAAACACTTTGACCGCAGTTGACTCCAATAGAGTAAGGGTGTTAGGAGACATGCTTTTAAGGAGTTGCTAAACGCCATAAAATAATGATAATGATTATCATTATGTTTGACAACTCAAAGGGAGGGCTGCTTTTGGATCTGCACACAGATATCGCCATCATTGGCGCGGGGCCACAGGCGCTAACTTTGACCACTCATTTACTGCAAAAGGGGCGACGAAGATCGCATGAGTTTGCTGTGATTGACCCCAGTGGCGTCTGGATGCAGCGCTGGCATCAACAGTTTGCGGCGCAGGATATCCCGTATTTGCGATCGCCCATCGTTCACCATCCAGATCCAAATTCTCAAGCCTTAAGAGTGTTTGCCGAATCGCGTCATCGGGAATTGTTTCCACCTTACGATCGCCCTGGTCGTCAACTTTTTACAGACTTTTGTGGCGCGGTGATTAAAGCGTGGAACCTACAGAATCGGGTCGTGGCAGAGAATGTGGTGCGAATTGAGCCATTAAGGCAAGGGCGGTATCGATTTCGGCTCTGGTTTGCAGAGGGTTCGTCTCTGCAAGCACGACGGGTGGCGCTGGCGGTGGGGGATGGTGCCCCCAATATTCCCGATTGGGTTGAAAGGCTACCCAAAACCTCTCCAGCAGATCGGCTTTGTCATGCATCTGAGGTTGATTTGCAACAGGCGACGCTACAGGGCGATGGCTTTGCACCAAGAGTCCGCATTTTAATCATTGGCGGCGGTCTGACCAGTGGGCATCTTGCGATCGGCGCAATTAGGCGGGGTGCAAAGGTCAGACTGATGGCGCGGCGGCGGTTTCAAGAAAAACTCTTTGACGCAGACCCAGGCTGGGTTGGGCCAAAATACCTCAAGGGCTTTAATGCAGAACCGGACTGGCAGCGGCGTTGGCAGATGATTCAAGATGCTCGTAATGGCGGATCGTTTACGCCCGATATGATGCTGCAACTCCGCCGCGCTCAACGAGATAAAAGCCTTGATCTGGTGGAACAATGCCAGATCGATCGGGTGCGCTGGTTGAACCATTGCTGGCAGGTGCACTGTACCGATGGAGATGTTTTTGAGTGCGATCGCATTTGGTATGCCACGGGGCGGGGACTTGATGCCGTACAACATCCTCTCTTGCAAGAAGTTCAGGCACTTTACCCCGCTGAATGGTAAATGGATTGCCTATTTTAGACGCGCATCTCCGTTGGCCTGGATGCGAGCTATTTGTGATGGGTGGATTGGCAGCGCTTCAGGTTGGCCCTGTTTCCCGAAATTTGCGGGGTGCTCAGATTGCCAGCGATCTCATTGTGGACGCCTTAACTAAACCGACCATAGCGTTGAGTAGAGCAGTTACTTAGCTCTTGGATGTTTATTCCTCGCATAATCCTTTACAATTTTGATAACGATTATCGTTGTATAAATCAGAGAGGATCTAGCGTATGGTTTCCAGCGCGACCGCCGATGCAGTGCCCGTTACCGTGCTGACGGGCTACTTGGGGGCAGGCAAAACCACCCTGCTCAATCGCATTCTGACCCATGAGCACGGCAAAAAAGTAGCCGTCATCGTCAACGAGTTTGGCGAGGTGGGCATCGACAATCAGCTCATCATAAATGCCGACGAAGAAATTTTTGAGATGAACAATGGCTGCATCTGCTGCACCGTGCGCGGCGACCTGATTCGCATTATCGGCAACCTGATGAGGCGGCGCAATAAATTTGACCATCTGGTGATTGAAACCACGGGTCTTGCCGACCCTGCCCCTGTGATTCAGACCTTCTTTATGGATGAAGAAGTCCAGTCCCAAAGCTTTTTGGACGCGGTGGTCACAGTAGTGGATGCCAAACACATTTGGCAGCACTGGGACGCGGATGAAGCTCAGGAGCAGATTGCGTTTGCGGATGTCATTTTGCTCAATAAGGTCGATTTGGTCGATGCAGAAACGCTAGATGAACTGGAACGGCGTATCCGCAGCATGAATGCCATGACCAAAATTTACCGTACCCGCAACGCGGAGATTGAGATGGACGATCTCTTGGGGGTCAAAGCCTTCGATCTCAATCGGGCGCTGGAAATTGACCCCGAATTCTTAGGCGAAGATGCCCACCAGCATGACGAGACGGTCGGTTCTGTTGCCATTGTTGAATCAGGTGCCATTAGCGAGAAGCGCCTCAATGACTGGCTGGGAGTTCTGCTGCGGACTAAAGGGGCAGATATCTTTCGGATGAAAGGCATCTTAAACGTGAAGGGCGACAACAATCGCTATGTGTTTCAGGGGGTACATATGTTGTTTGACGGAAACCGCGATCGCCCTTGGAAAGCGGAAGAAGTCCGCAAAAATGAACTGGTCTTTATTGGGCGTAATTTAGACGAAACCCAACTCAAAACGGAGTTCCGCAAATGTTTGGTCTAAAGTCGTCTTCCCGACAGATCTGGCAAAAAAACTGACGCGGTCGTTTATCCGACTATGTGACAGCGATCTGTTGGTCCCCCCAGGGAGATATGCTGGCGGCTTGTTCTGCCGGAGAGGTTATATTGTTGCGCGAGTTGAGCGATCGCTTGGTCGCCAGATAGTTGTTATCTAGCGTCTGGTAATATGGATCGCACCATTACGGTCATAGAATGGCAAGACGTTCAACCGAGCGCTCAACCTTGGGTGATGCGTGGTTTTCCGGGCAAGATTCGCTATCTAGCTTGGTCTTCTCCCTTACCCAATTTTTCAAAGCCAATTTTAGCTTCTACCAGTATGAAAGGCATTGTTATTTGGGAGCGCAGTCTAAATCCTTTAGTGGGTTGGGATGGACGAGTGTTAGAGAATCATACTCAATCCGTTGAGCGATCGCATTTCAACCTCAAACAAAATTTCTTGCCTCAGCCGGAACGGATAGATTAGTCAGTTTTTGGCAAGACGCCAATCATTTAACTCAAACACTACAAGAGGGAATTGCAGGGTTTTCCTGTTTGAGTTGGCATCCTAAAACTCAAGTTCTGGCGGCTGGGAGAATCCAGGGAGAACTACTCGTTTGGTCTAAGACAGACTCTGGCAAAGGATTTAGTAAAATTTAAACCCGCCAATGGCACTGTTCTCCATTAAATAGTGCTTTCTGTTATGAACTTTGCAGGGCGTACATCGCACAATACGGTAGAGATCGAGAAAGCCACCTCGAGCGCTGATGTAGCTTCAGACCTTTTTGCAAGAGCATTAAGCCAGCATTCGACTGGAGTTCAACCAACCCAGTATTGTTCTTGAGGTTGTAGGTATCATTGCCATCTTGGTAATCTTGGGCGAGTCTCCTTCGGAGAGGCTTTGCCAACGCCGGAATCAGCCCTCGCTCGTTAAACTTTAGGGCATCCAGCCAAAGCATATTTTGGTTCATAATGTAGTACCGAGACAGTTGGTCAATAGCTGCTGAAGATTAAGCGGATTTAAGTTACGCCCAATCCAAACAAGCTGTGTTTTAGGTGGCGTATTCCACTCGCTACTGTCAATGTTGATGCGCTTGCCGCTGAGCTGGAATACATGCCGATCGGGACTATTTTCAATGCGTAAAATTCCTTTGCCGCGAAAGATCTCCTTGGGGAGCTGATAGTCTAAAAACTGTTGGAACTTCCTCAGGCTGATGGGGCGATCGCTCTCAAAGGAAACCGCCATATAGCCATCATTTTCAGGCTGATTAACCGCCTTACTCCGATCTACTTCTAGTGAAGTGGCACAGAAGCTAGAATCATAGAGCCTGGTATCTAAAATCAGCGGAAGCGGCACCTGACCATAGGCCATTCTCACAATTTTAGGATTGGGTTTTACGGTTTGAAGAAACCGCTCAAGCGCTTCAAGGGCTGCTTCTGTCACTAGATCGGTTTTATTGAGCAGAATCATGTCGCTGTAGGCAACTTGGCGAAACGCAATCTCACTACCAAAATGCTCTGGCGTAAAGGCTTCCGCATCAACGACCGTCAAAATGGCATCAACGCGGGTAAAGTTCCATAGTTCAGTAGCAAGAAAGGCAGTGGCAATAGGGAGTGGATCCGCAAGTCCGGTGGTTTCAACAATGAGGTGGTCAATGCGATCGCGGTGAGCCAAAATGCGAAAGACCGCCTCGCTAAGGTTGTTATTGATAGTGCAGCAGATGCAGCCATTGGTTAGCTCAATCACATCCTCGTCTACGGCAATCAGAAGCTGGCTATCAATATTGATATCTCCAAACTCATTCACCAATACCGCCACTCGTCCCTTGGAGAACCGCTTCAGGATTGCATTGAGCAGTGTTGTTTTACCACTACCTAAAAAGCCCGTAATGAGAGTAACGGGCAGTTTGGCTTCAGGGGTAGGGGGACGCTCAAACATTAGCGCAGTTGAGACGGACGTTGAATCAGACTCATAAACTCTTGGCGGGTGCGGGCATCTTGTGCAAACACGCCGCACATGGCACTGGGTACGGCAAAAACGAACGCTTTCTGTGCGTGCATTAAGAGGACAGTACCGCTTCCGCAACAGCTAGGGCAGGTTCTAGGCAGTTGTTTAAGTCTGCCTTTAGCTGCTCAGGATTCAAGTTGCGACCAATCAGCACAAGTTGATTGGTGGGGGGCACTTTCCATTCATCGGTTGCCATGTCGTAGCGCTTGCCGCTGAGCTGAAAGATATAGCGCAACTGACTTTCCTTAAACCACAGCAGCCCCTTGGCACGAAACACATCATCGGGTAAGTGAAAATCTAGAAAATTCTGGAAACCCATCAGGGAAACGGGCGATCGCTCTGAAAGGACACCGAAATAAATCCGTCATTATCCAAATGTGCCGAGTGGTGATGATGATGTTCGTGGTCGTGGTGATGCCCATCGTGATGATGATGCCCATCATGATGATGGTTGTGGTCACGATCTCGATCCTGCTCAGTTTGGCTAATTTCCTCCTGGACTAAATCGGCATAGGCAGTGGGGTCGTTATAGCCCACGTCTAGAATCAACGGCAGCGATACTTTGCCATATTCAGAGCGCAAAATCCTCACCCCTGTTTTGAGCGCACGAATTTGCGCTTCTAAGTCATTGACTTTAGCTTGTGGGACTAAATCAGTTTTATTCAGCACAATGATGTCGCCGTAAGTAATCTGCTTTTCAGCGGCTTCGCTACCAAAATGCTCTGAGGTGAAGGTTTCAGAATCTACCAGCGTCAAAATAGAGTCAATGCGGGTTAAGTCTCGTAGATCGGTTCCTAAAAAGGTCAGCACAATCGGGAGAGGATCTGCGATACCCGTGGTTTCAATCACCATGTAGTCTACTTTGTCTTGGCGCTCTAGGATGTTGTAGACGGCTTCAACCAAGTTGTCGTTGATAGTGCAGCAGATACAGCCGTTGCTCAGCTCCACCATGCCTTCATCGATCGACACTAAGAGCTGACTGTCGATGTTGATATCGCCAAACTCGTTGACTAAGACCGCAATTTTAAGGTCAGATTGATTTTCTAAAATGTGGTTCAGCAGCGTGGTTTTACCGCTGCCGAGAAACCCCGTGAGGATTGTAACGGGCATCCCTTGTTTGGGGAGATCGAGAGGTTGCATAGAAGGTGAAAACATCGTAAACGGCTCCTAAGATAGGACTGAGGGGAAAATACTACACGCTCTAGACGGGGAGCATGAACCTCTAATGGAACAACAAGACTGGCGCAAGGAATGCGATCTGACACAATGGCGCTGACCACGGTTCCGGTCTGGATTTCTAGGTGGGCTGCTGCTGGCGCTTTGAATAGCAAACAAACGCCTGGGAAAACAACCCGCTCAATACCCACAGCGCATTGAATTATCTTAAACTAAATGATAATCATTATCTTAAAATATTTGTCAAGCTCGCGGACGCATTCAAAGTGACTCAGGTCAGAGCTTGCTTCACCGATTAGCACGGCCCAGCTTCTGTAACAATTTACAACTGTGGTACTCAGGATTGGCTAGTTTTGGAGTAAGGACTCCTAAGTGACAAAATCGTCCAAAAGGAAGAACGTAAGCATCCTTGCGGGGAATTAAGTTACGTTGTTTGAAGTTTCTTCGTAATTTTGTAGAAGTGGGAAAACCGCTGCTGTAAACTAAAACTCGTTATAGCATCCTTGACCTCTGGTCACCTTTGAAAAGCATCCAACGGTGACGAGCCGTTAGATCATTAAATTGGAGCTTTTATTCGATGGCACACTCTGTCAAAATCTATGACACTTGCATTGGATGCACCCAATGCGTGCGCGCTTGCCCAACAGACGTTCTGGAAATGGTTCCTTGGGACGGCTGCAAAGCAGCTCAAATTGCTTCCTCTCCCCGAACTGAAGATTGTGTCGGTTGCAAACGTTGTGAAACGGCTTGCCCCACAGATTTCCTCAGTATTCGGGTGTACTTAGGTGCAGAAACCACTCGGAGTATGGGCCTAGCTTACTAGGTTCTATTGCGACGTGTTTTGTACTGATTAATCTCCTGTGTTGGGAGTTGTAGAGGGAGCATCTGCTTCCTCTTTTATATTTTGAGCGCGATTTAGGAGCATACTATGGTTGAAACAAAGACCATTTGGCTAAACGAACAAGTCGATCCATCCGGCTTACTCTATGCCTGCATTGCTTGCCGCGACGAACAACACGCCATCGCCTGTCACACGTCTTTTGAAAACAATTTAACCTCAAGTCAAAAACAAGAGGGCTGGACGGCTCGTCTGCGTAAGGTGGAATCTTGGGATGATGTCCCTGCCAGTGCGCTGAAACTGAGCTACTGAGACTCAGCAGCAACTTGATTTTCTTTGCGTAGATATGCCTCAATGAAGAAATCGATTTCTCCATCCATCACACTTTCGATCGCAGTGGTTTCTTGCCCCGTGCGTAAATCTTTGACCAACTGATAGGGGTGAAACACATAGTTGCGAATCTGTGTGCCCCAGGCGGCTTCAACGATATCGCCACGGATATCGGCAATTTCCTTAGCCCGCTGTTCTTGAGCTACAATCAGGAGCTTCGCCTTCAAAATTGCTAAGGCTTTCTCTTTGTTTTGAAGCTGCGATCGTTCTTGAGTACAGCGCACGGCAATTCCCGTGGGCAAGTGCGTAATCCGTACTGCCGTCTCAACTTTGTTGACGTTTTGACCGCCCTTACCGCCTGCGCGGGTAGTGGTAATTTCTAAATCCTTATCGGGAATATTCAGCTCAACCCCCCGATCCAGTTCCGGCATCACCTCAACCCCAGCAAAACTGGTTTGACGCTTGCCATTGGCGTTAAACGGGGAAATCCGTACCAATCGATGCGTCCCTTTTTCAGATTTCAGGTAGCCATAAGCATAGGTGCCCGAAATTTCCAACGTAACGGACTTCAGACCTGCTTCATCCCCTTCCGAAATTTCAGCCAGATGGACTTTATATCCCTGACGTTCTGCCCAACGGGTGTACATTCGCAACAGCATTTCCGCCCAGTCCTGAGCATCTGTGCCACCTGCGCCCGCATTAATTGTCAAGACCGCACCACTTTTGTCGTAAAGACCTGACAAAAGCTGCTGAAGCTCCCATTGGTCTAACTGATGCGCCAAGTGCTTCAGACTTTCTTCCGCCTCCCCTACGAGAGCTGGATCGTCTTCTAACTCTAGAAGTTCTAGGACCGTTTTGGCATCCTCTACGGTTGAGCGCCAGCGGCTCAAATGATCTAAATGAGACTTCAGATCGTTTAATTCTTGCAGAGCTTGTTGAGCGCTGGCTTGGTCATCCCAAAACGTAGGCTGAGCCGCAAGTTGTTCGAGATCGCCAATTTTGGCATTGAGTGCGGGGACGTCAAAGATAGTCCTGGGTTTTACCCAGGCGCTCAGACAACAGTTCAATTTCGCGTTTAAGCTCTAAAACGTCCATACAATAAAGGCGACCGATCGCAAACTAAAACTGATTTAAGTTAATCCCAGCTTCACGAGCAAAGGCGTCAACACCCTTAAATTGAAGGGTCTTAATCGCTTTGGTCGAAAGATGTAATTTCACAAAGCGCTTGCCTTCAGGCCACCAAATACGCTTCCATTGGAGGTTAACTTCTTGAAGTTTCTTGCTGCGTCGGTGAGAGTGAGAAACCGCAAATCCGTTATTGGCTCTTTTCCCCGTCAATTGGCATATACGACTCATAAATATTACTCCAGCAAGAACTGTTAAAATTTTCCCAGCTTCTTACTATAAGGCAATTTGTTGAGCTAAGGCAACTCTTTTGATTCTCTGTACGATCGCAGTTAAGCACATCAATCTAACAGCCTATTATTGACGATGGCCAAAAAAATCAATGCGATAGTCGGTAATCCTAACACCCATTTGTTGCTCGATCGCCGCAACAAACTCTGCAGGGAGTTGAACGTGAATATCTAAAATCTGATTTGTATCCAAACAGTTCATGTGACTGTGGGAGTCACTGATATTTCCGTAGAGGCGGCCATCGGAGCGTTCCACACATTCGATGATGCCTTGCTGAGAGAGCACCTCTAAATTTTGATAAACCGATGTATGCCCAATATCTTTACCCTCTTGGTTGAGACGGTCATAGATCTGACGCGCAGAGAGATGTTCTTTCGCTACCCACAAGAGTTCTAAGATGGAACGGCGTTGGCGACTTAAGCGCATTCCCAGCCTCTGACATTTGGTCAGAGCATCATCTAGTGACTGAATGGATTGATGCACAACCCCCTCTTTTGCACTCAACACAACACTCCTTATTCCCCTTGTTAATGATGGTCATTGACTTTAATCCCATCATAACTAAACCCAAACCGATTTCGAGTTGTAGCAACAAGATCTCGGATCGAGCAGAAAAATATTCTAAGTGTAGGCAAGGGCAAAGTTAAAGCCCAGCGGGCCTGACAGCGATCGGATTGCGTCCGAGTTCTGAAATTAGATCGGCTCGGAGAAGAGACTCGGTTGCTTCTACATCAAGGGGCCTAGACCACAAGAATCCCTGTCCGTATTCGCACTGAAGTGTTTTCATTTGCCAAAACTGCTCTGCGGTCTCAATCCCTTCCGCGACAACATCCATGCCCAGGCAATGCGCTAACTGAATAATGGCTTGGGCAAAACAAACAGATTTTGATTCACTGCCCAACTGAGAAATAAAGGACCGATCTATTTTTAAAGTGTTGACTGGAAAACGTTGCAAATAGCTCAGGGAAGAATAGCCCGTGCCAAAGTCATCGATGCAAAGTCGAATGCCACAATCTTGAAGTTGCTTGAGACGCGCAGCCGCAGACTCTGAATTGTCCATTAATACGGTTTCTGTAATCTCTAGCTTTAAGCTTCGGGTTTCTAAACCCGTCTCCCATAGGATTTCTTTGACTTGCTCGATTAAATTTGACTGAGAAAACTGTTGGCTGGAAAGATTGACAGAGATTGTTGCGTTTTGGAGGGTTGGAAAGAGACTTTGCCATTGCTTCATTTGCTGACAGGCTTCTTTGAGCACCCACCACCCAAGGGGAATAATGCTACCCGTCTCTTCAGCGATGGGAATAAACGTTGCAGGTGAAATCATGCCTCGTGTAGGATGTTGCCACCGCACCAATGCTTCAAACCCAACCAACCTGTTGCCCTCTAAAGCATAAATAGGTTGGTAATGCAACAAAAACTCTTGTCGCAAAATGCCGATTCTTAAATCATTTTCCAGATACAGCCGATCCGTCACTTGCTCCCGAATCTGAGGGTTAAAGATAGCGCAATGGTTGTCTGTTCTGGCGTGTTGGGCGATGTAGGCTGCTAAGCCAGCGTCATTGAGTAAATGAATGGGCTCCAGCTTGCTGATCCGACTGTTGGTAATCCCAATGTGAGTATCGAGACATACTTCAACTCCAGATACGTTAAAGGGCGATCGCAGTTTTTGGTGAATATTTTCGGCAAAGTGTAACACCTCTTCATCCGTGCAGAAGCATTCTATGAGAACTGCAAACTCATCTTCTCTCAAATGAGCCACAACCATAGAGGGGGATATATTTTCCTGCAAACGCTCGGCCAATGCAACCGATATTGCATCTACAACGTCGTCTCCTAGGCTGTAGCGCAGTACCCTAAATTGGTCGATTTTGATTAGTAACAAGGAAAAAGAATAATCCAAGCAATTGTTTTGCACCATGCAAATTTGATGCATTCGATTTAAACATTGTTGGCGATTTAACAAATCTAAAGGTTTGCTTAAAGCTTGGCTAGAACAAAAGGACTGTTCGATTTTAATCACTGTTAAAGCCCCTTCTGTCCAAGACAAATAGCTGGCATTAAGATTACAACCATTGATAAGATGATTGAGAGAAATCCTGGGACAGTGCCCCCACTGCCCCAGAAAACGAGACTCGATCCTAGGATCGACCGTTCAACAGTAGTGTTGAAAGCCATAAAGAGCCATAAAGATATGTGCAATATAAGCCAAGTAGAACTTGTCGCTCAATTTAAGGTGCCATTGTCAAGACCTGACCGTGACATCTCAAACCTTATAACCGGTTCATATTGTTTATCTTATTGAAGATATCAGCATATGTCTGTGAGAAAATGTGATGTCTTTAACACACTTCAACTGTTATTCCGCCAACGTTCAATGCTGTTAAATGGGATAAAGTCGATCCGTGGATACCATAGATGATGCCCTAGCAGCAATAGAAACCTTTCTCAAACCCAAATACTTAGGTGCCGTTCAGGAATTAGTTTTTCGGCAGTGCTGGTTGGGAATGAGCTATGAGGAAATTGCAGAACGCTCCGGCTACGATGCGGACTATCTAAGAGGGGTAGGGGCTCGGTTGTGGCAAACGCTTTCCGATGCCGTGGGCGAACGCATCACAAAGAATAATTTTCGGTCTGTTCTCCGCCAGCATATCGTGCAGATCCAGAAGTCAGAAATCCCCATGCCATCATCCTTGAAAGACCTAGAGTTTCCAGATGGTCCGGTGCCTTTGGATTCTGCCTTCTATATCGAACATCCGTTCATTGCGTCTCAAGCTTGTCAGGCCATTGTGCGTCCCGGTGCCCTCATTCATGTCAAAGCACCCCAGCGGATGGGCAAAACCTCTTGGCTGATTAGATTGTTGCAAGAAGCTGAAACTCAAGGACTGCGAACGGTACGGCTCAATTTACGGCAAGCCGACAGCAGTGTTCTGAACAGCTTAGATAAATTTCTGAGGTGGTTTTGTGCAAATTTGGCCAATCAATTGCAATTGGAGCCACTCCTGGACAATTACTGGGATCTCGATCTAGGCAGTAAAGTCAGTTGCACGGATTACATTCAGCATTACCTTCTGGCCAACCATCCAAACCCTTTGGCGATCGCCCTGGATGAAACCAGCTATTTGTTTGAATACCCCGATATTGCCAAGGAATTTCTCCCGCTCCTGCGCTTTTGGCATGAAGAGGCCAATAACCTTGCAACTTGGCAGAATCTTCGGTTAATCGTGGTTTATGCCACGGATTCCTACATTCCGCTCAATATCAATCAATCCCCCTTTAACGTGGGCTTAGCACTAAAACTCCCGGAATTTAGCCCGTCCCAAGTTTTAGATCTGGCTCAGCGGCATGGCTTAGATTGGCAAAATCAGTCTGATGGGGAACTCGCCGCGCTCATGGAAATCGTGGGCGGTCATCCTTACTTAATCCGTCTAGCACTCTACTATTTGAGCACCAAGCGCGTGTTTTTTGCACAATTGTTACAGGAAGCGCCTACCCAAGCAGGTCTATATAGCGATCACCTGCAATCCTACCTGGTGATTCTCCAGCAATATCCAGACCTCTCTGCGGCCTTTCGGCAAGTCATTATCGCAGACGTGCCCGTCCGCCTGGAAACGATCGCCGCTTACAAACTTTCTCGGATGGGTTTGGTGAAGTTTTTGGGGGATGAAGTGGTTCCAGGGTGCGAGTTATATCGGCTGTATTTCCGCGATCGCTTGGTTTAACCCATGCCAAGCAATCTCGAGCCAAGCTACGAGTATCAAGTAGGGGGAAGTTTGCGGATCAGCGCCCCCAGCTACATCAACCGCCAAACTGACGACGAACTCTATCAAGCACTAAGAGCGGGAGAGTTTTGTTACGTCTTTAATTCTCGGCAGATGGGCAAATCGAGCTTGCGAGTCCAAGTCAAGCACCGTTTAGAACGGGATGGCGTTCGCTGTTCGTCGGTGGATATGACCAGCATTGGCAGTGACTCTATTACACCGGAGCAGTGGTACAGGAGCCTGATTGCAGCAGTATGGCGCGGCTTTGATTTTGGGAAACCGAACGATCTCAAAACCTGGTGGCAGACTCAGGAAGCAGTACCTTCGGTTCAATCTCTCCAAAGTTTTTTGGAAGAACTTGTTTTAAAACAACTGCCAGACGGACCCATTGCAATTTTTATTGACGAGATTGACAGCCTCTTGAGTCTGCCGTTTGGGATGGATGATTTTTTTGCATTTCTGCGGTTTTGCCATAACCATCGTGCGGAGGATTTGCAATACAACCGTCTAACCTTTGCCTTGTTTGGGGTCGCGACACCCTCTGATTTGATTCAGCATCACAATCGCACCCCGTTTAATATCGGTCATCCGGTTGAATTGTGCGGTTTTACGCTGGCTGAAGCCGCACCCTTGGCAGAGGGATTGCTCGGTTATGCCAAAGACCCTACCGTCCTGCTGCAAGCAATTTTAAATTGGACGGGGGGACAGCCGTTCCTGACTCAAAAGCTGTGTCAAGTTCTGGTAAAGCGTTGTTCTGGTGAGATACAAGGCGATTGTCAACTCATTCTACCGGGGCAAGAATCCCAGTTTGTAGAGCAGTTGGTTCGCAGCCATGTCATTGAGTATTGGGAGCAACAGGACGAACCCGAACATTTGCGGACCGTTCGAGATCGCCTCCTCTATGACGAACAAAACACAGGACGCTTGCTGGGACTCTATCAACGCTTGTTGGAGGGCGAGACCATCCTCTCAGACGACAGTCGAGAGCAGACCGAACTTTTATTGTCAGGATTGCTGGTGAGACGGGAGGGTATGCTTCAGATCAAATGTCCCATCTATCAGGCCGTATTTAATCTAGACTGGGTCCAGCAGAAACTCACAGACTTGCGGCCCTACGCCGCAATGCTCAACGTTTGGGCCAAGCATCCAGAAGATGCCTCGCGGTTGTTACGGGGACAAGCCCTGAGTGAGGCTCAAGCGTGGTCCCAAGACAAACGCCTCAGCAACCTCGACTATCAATTTTTGGCGGCCAGTGAAGCATTAGATCGACAAGTGACCCAGCAGGCACTAGAGGTAGCCCGCACGCAAGAAATAACGGCCCGCTTAGCCCAACAAGAAAAAAATAACCGCCAGCAAAGACGCTTAATTATTGCCCTCATGAGTTCTTTGCTCATTGCATTGGGGCTGGGCATTTCTTCCTTTATCTTGTATCGCAGATCCATTTACAGTGAAAAGGTTGCAAATTTAAGTACCGTTGACGCGCTGACAAAATCTGCCCAAGCGTTATATGACTCAGAACAACGTTTGAATGGATTGGTAGAAGCCATTCGC
>JAAURS010000408.1 GCA_012032135.1 Acaryochloridaceae cyanobacterium RU_4_10
TGTCATAGCTTCCATAGAATTTCCAGTCGCTGTGACGATGGCGACGGTAATAAACCTCATAAACCGAATGATGGCGCTCGCGAAAACCCATATGGGCATCGCGATCGTCTCTATCAAAATCACGGGCATTTGCAATCGAAGGGATGCTTAGCATGGTGCCTAGGGCTGCAACAGATAGAAGTGTAACAATTACTTTTTTCATGGGAGTAACTCGCTTGCTAAACGCTTGATGTTTAGTAATTTCCCACGATTCAAAAGTCTTATCGGTGATTTAGCACAATAAGAGAATGTGATTTTTGTTGTTTGTGAATGTGACTTTCGAGATAAAGCTAGCCGTCAGTTTATGGTTTGCTTTAACGACTAATACCAAATCTACTTGTCATGGTTATACATTCAGATCCCCCTAAATCACCCTAGCTCTTACAGAGCGGCTACGCCAAGAAAAAGGGGGACTAAGACCATTCCCCCCTTTTTAAGGGGGGTTAGGGGGGATCGTGGGCTGTCGTGCTATTTTTCAGAATTGGTATAACTGAACGCAAAGTTATCTCGAGGCTTGACGGTCATAGAATTTAACAGAATCAGATACTTCCATATCCGGCGATAGTCGAGGATCGGGGATTGCATCCCCTGCAACGGTTCGCAAGGGTAATTCTCCCGCCCAGACAGGCAAGGCATAGTCAGGCTCATCATCCATGGGTGGTCCCGTTCTCACCTTCGCAGAAGCTTCTTGCAAAGGAACCGACAACACCAGCGTTCCGGCAAGTTCTTGAACGGTTGGTTGGCGTATCTCTGCCCAACGATTTGGGACGATGTGCTCTGTAAAGGCTTGCAAGGCTGTTAACTTTTCATCCATCGATTCCACAAAGGTTGCCGTACCAAAAATAACAACGGAACGATAGTTCATCGAGTGATGAAAAGCAGAACGCGCCAAAACCAGTCCATCCAGTAGCGTCACCGTTATGCAGACTTCTACCCCTTTCTGAAGGGTCCGAAGCATTCGACTGGCAGGAGAACCATGAATATAAAGACGATCGAGGACTCGACCGTAGGTGGTAGGAATCACGAAGGGTTGATGGTCTGCAATAAATCCAACTTGACAAATCAAGCCTTCATCCAAAATTTGGTAGATGAGTTCGCAGTCATAATCTCCCCTTTTGGGCAATCGTTTAATTTGAGTGCGGGACGTAATTTCCAGCGATCGCTGTTCGGAGTTGCTTTCTGGATTGTGTGTCATAAGGCATCAGGAAGTCGTTAAATCAATTCGCTTATGTGGGTACTTTTTCGCAGATCTTGTCTTGACGTCAGACTAATCAAATAATTGGCCTTCTGCAAGAGCCACTTTGGTGTTTTAATACACAGGAGCATTACCCGGCTTCCATTTGATGTTGCAGCCGATGCTGGGCTTTTGGTCGGTCATAGGGGGTGTGCCCGCCAAAACCGCATCAATGGCTGCGCGTAAGTCTGCGCCTGTTACAGGTTTATCATTACCAGGGCGGCTACCATCAAGCTGACCGCGATAGACCAAGTGTTGGTCTGCATCAAATAAAAAGAAATCTGGGGTACAGGCAGCTTGATAGGATTTTGCCACAGCCTGGGTTTCATCATAAAGGATGGGATAGTTCAGGTTCAGGTGTTGCGCCATTGTCGCAAGATGTTCGGGTGCGTCCTGGGGATAATTGCTCGCATCATTCGCGCTAATTGCGACGATGCCTAAACCTTGGGAAAGGTAGACATGACCGATTCGTGCCAATTCATTTTGGACGTGCTTTACGAAGGGGCAGTGCTCGCAGATAAACATCACCAATAGCGCCTTAGCACCCGCAAACTGGCTCAGTGAAACTAATTTACCTGTCGTCACATCGGGCAGTTCAAAGTTTGGCGCAATGCTGCCCAGGGGCAACATAGTAGATTCTGTGCGGGCCATAGCATTTTCTCCAAGACAGTTCTGCTTTTAGCATATCGCCTAGACGGGTGCGACTGATATACCACGCCCCCAACCGCCTTCTCCAGCGACCGATCGCAGGGTCGGTATTGGGGTGCGACGGGTCTGTGTAGTGCAAGGGTAGAGCTTCTTTTGCTAAGGTGGTAGCGTAGGGGCTGGGATGGGTGTGGGTGCAGGAGAAGCAAGGAGTTTATTGGGTTAGAAGGTTACTATGCTGAGATTTAGCATGTCTCATGGGAAATATTTTGCTGGCTCTCTTTTATTCGTCACTGCGATGGGATTTCCAGCGTTAACCTGGGCACAGACATCCACAGACGTTATTCGGATTGGGTCGCCCAGCGAATGGAGCCAATATGAATCCCATTGGAAACAGCTCATCAACAGTGGATTCAACAAGCCTCCAAGGGATGCTGCTGAAAAAGCTAATGCCCGCTCAACCTCAACTGCGTCAGATCCCAAAATCACAGAACAGACACTCATCAAAAACTTGCGCGTTAACGATTTGCGGTTGGTTCCCATTATTAAGCTCAACGGTTCTTCGCAGGTTATGGGTCAAATTACAAACGGCAATAGGAAAGCAGTTACAGTCTCTAGTGTAAATTTAGAAATCCTCGATTCTTTCGGCAACTTGGTCCAAACTAGCGCTCCAACTCCCGAACCTTTGATGATTCCAGCAGGGGAAACAGTGACTTTTCAGAAGCAACTTTACACGGTTCCACCCGATGGTGGTTTCCAAGTTCGCCTTTCTAGAAGCAATCCGTTTACGATTCGGGGTGGTGGGTAGGGGTTGCCCGTAGGTTCATCTGCCTAGTTTTTCTATTAAGTCTATGGCTTTCTGATAGTCAGTAGTTCGCCCTTGAGCTTTAAATAACGCTGCGGTTTTTTGGAGATCGTCGATCGCACCCTTTTTATCTCCCAATCCAGATCGAGTCAACCCTCGATTACCATAAGCAAGAGCATTATTGGGATCGATCCGAATAGCTTGGTTATAGTCTGCAATGGCACCCTTTTTATCTCCTAAGGCATACCGAGTATTTCCGCGATTGTAGTACGCAAGAACAAAATTTGGATAAATGCGGATAGCTCATCGTAGTCTGCAATAGCACCCTTTTTTATTTTCTGCTTTTAACCCGAGCCAACCCGCGATTATAGTAAGTCAGAGCATCATTGAGATTGATACGAATAATTCTAATGGTTTGTTTGTAGTCTGCGATCGCATTATTTTTATCCCCTAAGTCAAACCGAGCAGCCCCACGATTAACGTAAGCAAGCGCAAAATTCGGATTAATCCGAATGGCTTGGTCGTAGTCTGCAATAGCACCCTTTTTGTCCCCTAAGTCATTGCGCGTAATCCCGTGATTGAGGTAAGCATCAGCAAAATTTGGATTTAGCTGAATGGCTCGGTCGTAGTCTGCGATCGCACCTTTTCTTATCCCTAAGTCAAACCGAGCCATACCCCCGATTGAGGATCAACGACATCGCCGAAATTGATGAGACGGTAGAGGACTGCCCGAAG
>JAAURS010000409.1 GCA_012032135.1 Acaryochloridaceae cyanobacterium RU_4_10
TTCGCGGCAGTCTCAGGTCGGCTTCGATGGGGGCAAGAAAATCAAAGGACGCAAACGCCACCTCATGGTGGATACCTTAGGGTTAGTCATGATGGTGCTGGTTACGGCTGCCAATATCAGTGACCAGAAGGGAGCACGATTGATTTTTGAGCGTCTAGCAGCACTGCCCCAACGGGTCAAACAATTGGTGCGCATTTGGGTTGATGGCACCTATGAAGGGGTTGATTTTATGATATGGACCATGGATACCTACCGATGGATTCTCGAAACGGTTAAACGTTCAGATGATGCCAAGGGCTTTGTCCTCCTCCCGAAGCGGTGGGTCGTGGAGCGCACTTGGGGAGGGCTCAACTGGGCACATCGCCTATCAAGGATTATGAGGTCTTACCCGAAACTGCTGAAGCCTTCATCTACGTCGCCATGATTCGCATTATGCTCAGGCGGCTAGCGTAGCTTCAAACTTTTCAGACATCCTCTACCCAATAGCACAGTCAGTCAAGTCTTTGCCACCGGAACCCCACCCCATGAAAAGGCACCCGCTCAAGTCCGCGCTGCTGCATCCACAGAGCAATCGCATAGGTGAGTGCAAGACTGCGATCGCCAGTACCTGCTCATTTCCCACATTCAGGCTTGCAATCTGTAAATGCGTCTGACAATTTTTCCGCAACAACATCTAAGTCTAGTCCGCTTCAACTCGGTACCCCAATTCAGATAGGCGCAAATTAGATTGCCGCCATTTGGGTTGAACTTTGACAAATAACTCCAAATAGACCTTTCCCACGATCAGCTTTTGGATCTGCTGGCGGGCTTGAGATCCAATTTCTTTCATCATCAAACCACTTTTCCCAATTAAAATTGCCTTTTGGGAGGGTCTTTCAACGTGAATCGTAGCTAAAATTCGGGTGATTTTAGCTTCTTCTACTACCCGCTCAATAGTGATAGCTACGGAGTGCGGAACTTCTTCACGGGTTAGCTCTAAAATCTGCTCTCGAATTAATTCCCCCATGATGAACCGTTCGGGTCGATCGGTAATGAGATCTGGGGGATAGTAGTACGGTCCTTCAGGAAGGGTTTGAATGAGTTGATTTAAGAGCGGATCTAAACCGTCACCCGTCACCGCAGAAAAGGTGCAAGTAGGCCATTCATGGGCCGCAGCCATTGCCTTATAGCCGTTGTCGATCGCCACTCGCGCTAAGGGATCTTCAGGGGCAAGGTCTGTTTTATTCAAGCCCAGCCATACCGGAACTTGCGATCGCCTCAAAATGGTCTCAATGAACTGGTCTCCTTTTCCTACCGCAACTGAACCATCTACCACAAACAAGACTAGATCGACGGCATTAATAGATGCGATCGCATTTTTAACCAGAATCTCCCCTAGGGAATGGTGGGGTTTGTGAATGCCGGGGGTATCTACAAAAACGATCTGGGCATCATCTCGGGTCAAGATCCCTCGCAGGCGGTTGCGGGTGGTCTGGGCCACTGCAGACGTAATGGCAACCTTTTGGCCGATGAGTTGGTTCATCAACGTTGACTTGCCCACATTAGGCCGACCAATCAGCGCAATAAACCCAGAACGAAAGTCGGACGGTGCGGTAGGAATCATGAAGAGGTTAAAGCGGCAGGCGATCGATGTCAGCAGTATTGCCAATCACCACCAGCATATCGCCCTTTTGCAAACGCCGTTCGGGACTGGGGTTAATATCAAACTTTTGGGATTGGCCAATGGCCAATACGTTCAACCCATACTGACCGCGAAGCTTCAACTCAGCAATCGTTTTATTGTGAAAGGATTCTGGTGCGGTGATTTCTACGACACTATGCTCGGGATCTAAATCAAAGCGATCCAAAATTCCAGGCTTTGTCAGCGATCGCGCTAACACGCAGCCTGCTTCATGCTCTGGCAGCACCACACGATCCGCCCCAACCCTGCGCAGCAACTTAGCATGGACATCTGAAGATGCTTTGGCAATCACATTGGGAACGCCAGCCTCTTTGACATTTAAGGTCGTAATAATACTTTCTTGAAGGTAATTGCCGATTGCGACGATGACCGTATCAAACTCAAAGATTCCAGCTTCTTTGAGGGCAAAGGGGTCTGTCGAATCCAGTTCCACAGCATGGGCCGCCAGTTCCGAATTCAAAATCTCAGACACGCGCTTTTCATCCACATCGGTTCCCAGAACTTCATAGCCTGCTTTGTGCAGTGTCTCACAGACGGCCCGTCCAAAACGCCCCAAGCCAATCACCGCAAATTGGTGACGATTATTGGGGGTACGATTCCGTAAAAAGCTCAACGAAGAAAGATTCAACAGTTTTCTCCTACTCTCTAAGGTTGATTTAGCCCACCAGAAGAGATTCTTCTGGATAATGTACGGCACTGGGATGGGGGTCGCCCAGCAAGGCAGAAATGAGTAACAAAATGCCAACTCGCCCAATATACATCGTGGCAACCAGGACTAATTTACTCAACGCTGTGAGATTAGCTGTAATTCCGGTTGACAGTCCAACGGTTCCAAACGCCGAAACCACTTCAAATAAAATACGAATAAAATCTAAATCGGGATCGGCAAGGGCAATAAAAATTGTACCTAAAACGATAGTCCCAAACGATCCAACTCCCACACCCACAGCCTTCAAAATTAAAGATAGCGGAACTTGACGTTCGTACATGAGCACATATTCTTTGCCCTGAAGAACCGCTCGGGTACAACTGGTCAAGACTCTAGCCGTAGTGGTTTTAATCCCTCCTGCCGTTCCGCCAGGACTCCCGCCAACGAACATAAGGGCAATGGTGACAAATAAACCCGCTGTGGTCATTTGGCCAATATCAATGGTGTTAAACCCAGCCGTACGGCTTGTAACCGATTGAAACCAAGCTGCAAGCAACTGCTGTGGAATAGATAAAGGGCTTAAGGTTTTAGAGTTGCTATCTTCAATTAGCAAAATGGCTAGCGTCCCAGCAAAGAGTAGAAAGAGGGTAGTCGTGATTGCAACTTGAAAGTTAAGCGATCGCACGGTTTTCATTTTCTGTCGTAGAACGCGCTCGCGGGCTAGCAAGTACATTTCAAAGATCACCTCATAGCCAATCCCCCCAAAAATAATAAGTCCTGTAATAGTGAGATTGAGTAGTACATTAGTTTGATACCCCACTAAGTTATCTGAGAATAAGCTAAACCCCGCATTATTCCAGGCACTCACGCTATGAAAGAGGGCAAACCACAGTCCCTTGGGCCATCCCACATCGGGCACAAACACCAAAAGCAACAAAAACAAACCTGTCAGTTCAAAGACGAGCGTCGCACCAATGATGGACTTGAGGATTTGGGTACTGCCGTGCATGGCTCTGCGATCGAGGGCTTGTTGGATGGCAATTTTATCTTTTAGGCCAAACTGACGCCCCAGTAATAGCAACAAAAAGGTTGTGGCGGTCATATACCCCAAA